>DASYXP010000319.1:0-3212 GCA_035934835.1 Gemmatimonadales bacterium
GGACCTCGTCGTCGGTGAGCCAGGGCATCACCGCGCCGTCGATCGTCTCGTAGGTCCGGTCGGCCAGGTCCTGCAGCTGCTCGAAGTTCCCCTCCGCCAGCACCGTCGGCTCGTTGGAATCGAGCACCACCTTGAGGAAGCGGTCGAGGCCCTGGCTTTCCTGCTCGAACGCGGCGCGGAGGGACCGGAGGTGCGCGTCGTAGCCGTTGCGGCCGTGCCGCTCGAGGAAGTCGGCGCGCTGCTGCTCGAAGCGCCACTGCGCCGTGCGCTGGAGGAACGCGTGGCGCTGGCGGATGAGCGTGAGGTCGGCGGAATAGAGCTTCTTGGCCTTGACCAGCACCTGCTCCCGGACGCCGACCTTGCCGAAGTCGTGCAGCAGGCCCGCGTAGCGCAGCTCCCGGATCTGGTCGGCCGAGAAGGTGACGCCCTTGTAGGGGCCGTCGTTCGCGCGGTCGACGGAGGCGGCGAGCCCCACGGTCATCGTCGCGACGCGGAGGGAATGGCCGGAGGTCGTCGGGTCGCGCTGCTCGATGGCGGTGACCGCCGCCTTCACGAAGCCCTCGAACAGGCGCTCGATCGACTCGTAGAGCTGGCTGTTCTCGATCGAGACGCCGGCCTGGCCGGCGAGCGCCTTGACCAGCTTCACCGTGTGGGGCGAGTACGCCAGCACCTCGCGGTCGGCGTCCTCCGGCGAATGGAGCGTCGCGTCGAGCGCCCGCTTCCGGTTGATGAGCTGGAGGACGCCGATGGTCTCACCGTGGTGGTTGAGCATCGGCACGCTCAGCATCGAGCGGGTGCGGTAGCCGTAGCGCTGGTCGATGGACCGGTTGAACGAGTATTCGACGTCGGGGGGCAGCGTGTATGCGTCGTCGATGATGAGCGGCGCGCCCTCGGCGGCGGCGTACCCCGCGATCGACGCGTGGTCGACCGGGATGGTGAACTCGACGAACGGGATGTCGGGGCGGCTGTGGTTCTGGCTCAGCTTGAAGCGGAGCCGGCGGCGGCCCTGCTCGTCGCGCTCGACGACGTAGAGGCTGCCGGCGTCGGACTGGGTGATCCGCCGGGCCTGGGTCAGGATCGTCTCGAGCAGCTTGTTGTAGTCGCGCTCGGTGCTGAGGCGGATGCCGATCTCGGTCAGCTCGCCGAGCTCGTCGGCCCGGGCGGCGCTGTCGACGCGGGCGCGGGCCGCCTCCCGGCGGTCCACGGCGGCCCGGAAGGCCACCCGCAGGGCCAGGAGCGTCTCGCGGGCCCCCGGCGGGTCCTTGACGAATGCCGCAAGCGCGCCACCCGCGAGCTCCGTGGGCACGTCCGGCTCACCCGGGGCGCCGAGGGCCACGAGGGCGGCACCGGCATCGGCCAGGGCGGCGAGGATCCGGTCGGGCCACGCGCCCCGGGAGGCGGGGTCGAGGAGGAGCACCGTCGGGCGCTGGTCGAGCGTGATGGTGGCGCCTGGCGCGACCGCGCGGAACGAGATGCCCTCCGCCTCGAGGGCGGCCCGGATGGGCGCCGGGTCCCAGCTGGTCGGGTGGAGCAGCAGAAGCTGGTTCACTGGTGGCCTCCGCTGGCCGTGCGGGGGGGCGGAGTGGAATCCGTCGGCCGGGGGTGGACGCCGCTGATCATCCGCAGCGGACGGCGGGACACCTGGTCCACGAAATAGTCCAGCTGGGCGCTGGTCCGCTCCAGGTGCTCCACCGTGGTGCGGATGTCCCCGCGGTTGTCGGCGCCCACGGACCGGGCGAGTTCGACCAGGCTGTCGAGGTGCTCGGTGAGGAGCCGAGCGTTCCCGAGGGTGCGCACCAGCGAGTCCTGAAGGCTCCCGAAGCGGACATCGGTGCGGTCCACCAGGCTGTCGGCGTGGCGGAGCAGGGGGCGGAGCTCGGACAACGACGCATCGACCTGGGCAATGGAATGCTGCAGCGCGGGTGCGGTGTTGGCCACCGCCACGTGGACGTCCCGCACGGTGCCGTCGACATCGCCCAGGAGCCGGCGCGTGTCGGCCAGCACGAACGACACCTGACGGGCCAGGGAATCGGCCACCTGGGCGATCAGGTCGAGCGGCGTCGGGCGCCGGATCGACGCGATGGTGTCGCCGGGATGCAGGAGCCCGGTGGAAGCGGCGGGCGTGTTGAGGGAAATGAGCGTGCCGCCGCCGAACGCGCTCGCCGCCGCGATCTCGGCGGTGGTGCCACCCGGCAGCCGGACGAGGCCGCCGTCCTGGAAGCGGAGGTCGATACGCAGGTGCACCAGGAAGGTGATCGGGCCGCCGTGGGGGTCGATCCGGGGATTGACGGCATCCACCCGCCCCACGTCGAGCCCCTGCAGGAAGACCTTGGTGTCGGTGCTGATGTCCTGGGCCGACGCCGCGGTCACGTACAGGTCCCAGCGCCGCTGGTTCCAGCCGAGGGTGAAGTAGATCGCGGTGCCCAGCACCAGCGCCACGCCCACGACGAGGGCGCCGATGAGCGTATCGGCCTGGCGCTCGGTGAGGTTCACGGGTGCACCCCGCCCGCCCGGAATGGGAGCCGGACCTGCCGCTCGACCCGGGTGCGGAGCATCGACGGGATGTCGTGGGAGGTGATGAACACCGCCCGGCGCCCGCCCTCGGCGGTGTCGCCGCCCCGCGCCACCTCGAGGAGCTCGCCGGCCACGCGGTCGCCCAGGCCCTCGAACGGCTGCTCCAGGATGACGAGTTCCGGGTCGAAGGCCAGGGCGCGGCCGAGGGCCGCCCGCCGGCGGAGTTCGTCGGAGGTCTCGGAGGGGCGGAGGGAAGCGGCGGGGCGGAGCCGCAACTGGGCCATGATCACGTCCACGCGTCCTTCGATGTCGTCGGATCGAAAGTTGCTGCCGAAGCGGAGCGGGAGCCGGATGTTGTCGCGCAGGGTGAGGTTCTGCAGGAGTCCGTCGCCCGCGGGAAGGTAGCCCACTTTCCGGCGGAAGGCGAGTTGCTGGCGCCGCGGCAGGCGCGATACGTCGGTGCCGAGCGTCAGGACCACGCCGCCCGCCGGTCCGGCCAGGCCCAGGGCGTAGCTGCCCAGCTCGGTGACGCCGCTCGCCTCGTCGCCCGTGACCACGACCGTCTCGTGCTCGTGGACCGTGAGCGAGAAGGGCTGGTCGCCGCCCAGGTCGACGGCGTCGAAGACGAGGAGGCCCGTCACGCCTTGAACACCACCACGAAGATGGCGCTCATGACGAAGATCAGCACGATCGAGCTG
>DASYXP010000334.1:0-4921 GCA_035934835.1 Gemmatimonadales bacterium
CGCCGCGCGCGCCAGGGAGTTCGGCGACCTCATCCGGCACCGCTTCGGCTCGCCGGTGGCCGAGGTGGCGGGGCGTGGGAAGAAGGTGACCGTCGAACTTGGGGTCGAGCGGCGGGTGGATCACGTCGTGCTGCAGGAGGACATTTCCCAGGGCGAGCGGGTGCGGGCCTACGAGATCGAGGCGCGCATCGACGACAAGTGGCGCGTCATCGGCGCCGGCACCGCCATCGGCCACAAGCGCATCCAGCCCATCGGCGGTGTCGTGGCCGACGCGCTCCGGCTCCACGTCCATCACTCCGACGGAAAGCCGCAGGTCCGCCGCTTCGCCGTGTACAACACCGGCGCCGAGCCGCCGAAGACGTGGAACACCCAGCCGGAGTTGACCGGTGACGATGTCGTCGGCGGCTGGTCCGGCGACCGGTTCGAGGTGGACCTTACCCCACACCTCGACCGGGCCGCCCTCTACCGGATCCGCTTTGCCGGGATCCACGGCGAGCCGGTGCAGGTCCAGTGGATCGAGCTGCTGGAAGGCGGCGACTCCGCGCCGCAGCTCATCCACCGGGAGAAGAAGCGGAAGGACGCCTTCCTGGTGTCGGTGCCCGAGTTGGGCCGCGCCGTGGTGGTGCGGGGCCGGATCCTCGGGGCGGACGCGGGGCGGGTGCTGCTCCGGAAGGGGTGACAGGTACCGACCGTCCGGCCGCGCCCTGAACCAGGTCTCACGGCCGCTTCACGCCCCCATCACCGCCTCGGCGCCACCTTCCTGACCCCCCAACGGAAGTGTGGCGCCGCTCGCATCCGGTATCCCATCGGGCCGGCGCGTCGCAAGGAAGCGGAGGTAGCAGATGGGAACCAGAGTCGCCGCTGAGCGCGCCCCGCGCGCTGCCAGGTCCGCGGCCGCTGCGACAATGAAGGCGTTCGTGATGCACGGCATCGGCCGGGTCGGGTTCATGGACAAGCCGGTGCCGGCCGACCCCGGTCCCGATGACGCCATCATCCGCACCACCCACGCGCTCATCTGCACGTCCGACACCCACACGGTGGCGGGCGCCATCGGCGCGCGGAGCGACCTGACGCTCGGCCACGAAGCGGTGGGCATCGTGCACCGGATCGGCGCCAACGTGAAGGGCGTCCAGGTCGGCGATCGGGTGGCGGTCAACGCCATCACCCCCTGCTACAAGTGCGACAACTGCCAGCGCGGCTTCACGTCGCAGTGCACCGAGATGCTGGGCGGGTGGAAGTTCGGCAACACGAAGGACGGCGTCTTCGCCGAGTACTTCCACGTCAACGACGCCGACGCCAACCTGGCCGCCATCCCCGCCACCGTCCCCGACGACAAGGCCGTCTACGCCACCGACATGATGTCGACCGGGTTCATGGCGGCGGAGCACGCCAACATCCCCATCGGTGGGTCGGTGGCCATCTTTGCCCAGGGTCCCGTCGGCCTCATGGCCACGGTCGGCGCCCGCCTCCTCGGCGCCGGGCTCGTGATCGCGGTGGAGAGCGCGCCCAAGCGGAAAGACCTCGCCACTCGCTTCGGCGCCGACGTGGTGGTGGACCACACCCAGATGGATGCGGTGGAGGCCATCCGCGCCCTTACCAACGGGCACGGCGTCGACTCCTCCATCGAGGCGCTCGGCTCGGAGGAGACGTTCGATGCCTGCATCCGCGCCACCCGCCCCGGCGGAACCATCTCGAATGTGGGGTACCACGGGAAGGGCGAGTACCTCCGGATCCCGCGCGTGGCGTGGGGGGTGGGGATGAGCGACAAGACCATCCGCACCGGGCTCTGCCCCGGCGGGCGGGAACGGATGAAGCGGCTCCTGCGGCTCATCGAGAACGGCCGGGTCGACCCGACGCCGCTCACCACCCACCGGTTCCCGTTCGCGGAGCTCGACAAGGCGTTCGAGCTGATGTCCACCAAGGGCGACCGGATCATCAAGCCGCTGATCACCTTCTGAGGCACACAGGCGCAGGGGCGGCGCATGCGGCGCCCGTACCGGCGCCGGTCCTGCACATCTGGGTGCCTGCGTGTAACGAATGATGGCAACGCACCCCGAAGGGATTGGATCAGTGCGCGGCCGCCACACGTCCAGGGCATTCGGGCGGTCAGGCGGAACGTGCGCTGCGTCCTGCGAAGGTGTCGTGTAGGGGTGCAGCATGCTGCGCCCCTACACGCAGCCCCCAACACACAAAGCGGCGGCGCCTTTGGGCGCCTCCGCTTCGTCATGCACCGGACGGGACCGATGATCCGTGCCCGCCACGCTGCTCGTACCCGCCACCTCCGCTCGGGTTGGCCGGCTACTGGTCCCTGACCGTGATCGTCTGCTGGACCACCATCGACACCGGACGCCCGAGCACCCGCGCCGGCGCATAGTGGCAGCGCGTCGCGAGCGTTACGAAGACCGCCTCCGTCATCGGAGCGGTCGCCGAAGTACTTGAGATGGTGACGCGAACGGCTGCCGAATCGACCGACCCGTCAGGTCCGATCACGAAGAGCAAGTTGGCAGACGCCGACCGAAGGCTGCCCGGGAGCGACGGGATCGAGCAGTACTGCATCAACGGCACCTCGTCGAGATCACGGCTGTTCTCCATATAGATGACGGCCGTCGTGTCCGTCCCGAACCCCAACCGGGCCATGGACGTCGTGGCGCCCTCACTCCGGGTATCCCGGATGCTGGACACGAAACTCGGCAGCCGCGGGCTCACGGTGTTGAACTTCATGATCTGCGCCAGCCGGATCGGGA
This sequence comes from Gemmatimonadales bacterium, assembly GCA_035934835.1. Taxonomy (GTDB): domain Bacteria; phylum Gemmatimonadota; class Gemmatimonadetes; order Gemmatimonadales; family GWC2-71-9; genus CAMLHU01. The sequence continues at coordinate 2,745 of DASYXP010000334.1, forward strand.
CCGGGTGGCGGCCCAACCGTGCCGGCTTGAAGCGACACTGACCGAGCACCCGCGTCGCGGCGCTCGTCACACCGGGGAACGACATTCCACGCGCCTCGACGGCCGTGACGCTGCTCGTGTCGACCGTGCCATCGGCGAGCAAGGTGTATGTGACCGTGCCGGATCCGCGCATGGCGCCGAGGGCCGGTCTGGGCGCGCCGCAGGACTTGAATCTGGGCAGCGCCTCATCCGGTGGAATGGAGTCGAGCGGCGCCAGAGAGTCGCCACGGATCTGGATGATCTGGTCGCCGTGGCTGCCGAGCGTCCGCATGGGCAATTGCGCCGCGGCGGGGCCCGCCAAGACGATCGCGAACAGCAGTGTGCGAGCGAACATTCGAAGCCCTCGACTGGAAAACGCGACGGTCACGGCGTTGTGGACGTTGCACCGGCGTCGTCCCTCACTGTGTCGCGCTCCCCCACATCTTCGGCACCAGTCTCATCAGCCCGATGCCGCTGATCACGAACACCACGAGCCACATCGTGAACGGGCCGGTCCGCCCGTAGAGGAAGCTCCCGGTGCCGAAGAGGGCGGAATAGACGAAGAGGCAGCCGAGCACCCAGCCCAGCAGCGACTGGGTGAGGTTGTCCGGCGAGGTGCCGGCGGCGGCCACCGCTGCGACGGGCTTCCAACCCGGGCCGGCCGGCCGGACGAGCTCGTAGAACCGGACCAGTGTCGCCCGGTCGGCCGGCTCGGTGAGGAACGTCGTCGTCACCCACACGACGGTGGTGGTCGCCACGGTCGCGATCAGCGACACGTAGCTCGGCACCGCCATCCCCATCTTCCCCGCCACGAAGAAGCCGAGCGCCACCAGGAACGAGCTCACCATCGCGCTCACCTCGCTCCAGGCGTTGACCCGCCACCAGAACCAGCGCAGCAGGTAGATGAGCCCCGTGCCGGCGCCGACCGAGAGGATCAGGTCGAACGCCTCCTTGGCGGTGTCGAGCTCGAAGGTGAGGAGCGCCGCGCACACCATGAGGAGCGCCGTAGTGAGCCGGCCCATGAACACGTAGTGCCGCTCGGTGCCGTCCTTCTTGAGGAAGCGGCGGTAGAAGTCGTGCACCAGGTAGCTGGTGCCCCAGTTGAGGTGGGTCTCGATCGTCGAGCGGTAGGCCGCCAGCATCCCGGCGATCATCAGCCCCAGGAAGCCCGCCGGCAGGAACCGGAGCATCGCCGGGTAGGCGATGTCGTTGCCGAGGAGCTTGGGGTCGAGATGGGGGAACTGGTGCGCGATCGACGCCAGGTCGGGGTAGATGACCGTCGACGCCACCGCCACGATGATCCAGGGCCAGGGGCGGAGGGCGTAGTGCATCACGTTGAAGAGGAGCGTGCCGGTGAGGGCGTCCTTCTCCGACTTCGACGCCAGCATCCGCTGCGCGATGTAGCTGCCGCCTCCCGGCTCGGCGCCGGGATACCAGACCGACCACCACTGGATCGTGATCGGGATGATGATCACCGAGAGCGCCACCCCCCAGTTGGAGAAGTCGGGGAGGAGGTTGAGGGTGGCCGGGCTCACCTTGCTCCAGAGCCCCGACAGGCCGCCGATCTGGGGCTGCTTCACCGCGAAGTACGCCACCGCGAACGTGCCCGTCATCGTGATCGAGAACTGGATCGAGTCCGTCACCAGCACGCCCCAGAGCCCCGACACCGACGCGAAGAAGATCGTGATCACCGAGCAGATGAGCATCGTCTCCCACATCGGGAGGCCGAGCACCACGTTGGCGATCTTGGCGGCGGCGAGGTTGACCGTCGCCATGATGACGCAGTTGAAGAAGAGGCCCAGGTAGATGGCGCGGAACCCGCGGACGAACGTGGCCGCCTTGCCCGAGTAGCGCAGCTCATAGAACTCGAGGTCGGTGAGCACCCCGGAACGGCGCCAGAGCCGGGCGTAGAAGAACACGGTCATCATCCCCGTCAGCAGGAACGACCACCAGAGCCAGTTGTCGGCGACGCCGTTCTCCCGGACCATGTTGGTGACGAGGTTCGGCGTGTCGGTGCTGAAGGTCGTGGCCACCATCGACACCCCGATCAGCCACCACGGCGCCGCGCGCCCGGAGGTGAAGAACTCGGCGGTGCTCTGGCCCGCGCGCTTGTAGAAGAAGAGGGCGGGGAGGAACGAGATCACGACGGATGCCGCGAT
>DASYXP010000359.1:0-6008 GCA_035934835.1 Gemmatimonadales bacterium
CGTCCCGGCGTTCTCGATGCCGTAGATGTCGTGGAATTTGGCGGCTTCCTTGTTGCCGAGCCCGGTGTCGACGAGGATGAGCCCGGCAGGGTGCTCGATCAGGAGGCAGCGCATCGCGAGCGGGATCCGGTTCCGCTCGTCGGCCGGGATGCGACGGGACCAGAGCGGCTTCGGCACCACGCCGAACATCGCCCCGCCGTCGAGGCGCTGGAGCCCGGCCTCGAGGGTGTGGCAGGTGAGGGAGCCGACCTTGAAGGTGGACGTGAGGGGCATGGAGGAAGGGTGAACGGTGAACGGGCAACGGTCAACCGGGGACCACTGGTGCGTTGTGGGACCACGGAGGGCACGGAGGCCACGGAGAGGCACGGAGAAAAGCAACTTGGTGTGGCCTTGCGCACGGAGCTCCGCTCGCGAGACCACTTCACTTGCAGTTCTCCGTGATTCTCCGTGCTTCTCCGTGCCCGAGCCTGCCCTGAGCATTGCGAAGGGTGGTCCCAGCTGTAATGGCTGGCCGCAGGCCACCCCTTACGGCTTCCGTCGCCGCCCCGACGCTGCCATCGCATCCAGATCCGCGTATGTCCGCGCACCGCGCTCCCGCGCCAGCAGGATCAGCCGGCCGAGGAGGTCCGCGGTCGCCAGCGCGTCTCCCGCAGCCCGGTGTCGCGCCTGGTTCTCGATCCCGAAATGCTGCATCAGGGGATCGAGCCCCCGGCTCGGCAACTCCGGCAGGAGCGCCCGCGCCAGCCGCACCGTGCAGAGGCGGGGCCCGAGGAGCTGCAATCCCCGCGTCCGGCTGAACTCCGCCGACACGAACCCCCAGTCGAAGCGCGCGTTGTGGGCGGTGAACACCCGGCCCGCCAGCGCCTGCAGGAGCGGATCGGCGATCCCCTCGAAGCTCGGCGCCCCGGCCACGGTCGCGTCGGAGATCCCGGTCATTTCGGTGATCCAGGGCGGGATGTGGCGGCCGGGGTTCACCAGCGACTCGAACACCAGCTCCCGCCGCTCTCCGTGGACGACCACCACCGCCACGTCGGTCACCCGGTCATCATCGCTCGGCCGGGTCCCGGTGGTCTCGACGTCGAGCACCGCAAAGCCGCACTCCTCGATGAGCGGACTCGTCCCCGCCACCGCGCTGGCGCTCCAGCGGCCGTCGTCGAGCTGGCGGACCCGCGGGTCGGCGCCGAGGAGCGCCACCACGATCCGTTCCGCGACCGCCGACGGCGCGTTGGGAAGGCCGAGGACGTCCCGGGAGAGGTCGGCCGCGGAGCAGGGGCCGGTCGCGAGCCGCTCGAGGGCGCGGTCGACCAGGGTCTGCTCCGGGACCGCGGCGAGTCCCGTCACGCGCCTGCGCGGCGGAGGGGGAGCGTCATGCAACGGGGCCCACCGCCGCCGCGCACGAGCTCGGCGCCGGGAAAGGTGATCACCTGGCGCTCGCGCTTCTTCCATTTCCCCCCGCGCGAGGTGGTCAGGAACTCCTCGCTGTCGATGATGCGGAACCCGGACTTCTCGAGCTCGGTGAGGGTGTACTCGTTGCGGCCGTAGCTGAGGATCGTGCCGGGGCGGACCGCGAGCGTGTTGCACCCGCTTCCCCACTGCTCCCGCTCCTGGTTGGGCCGGTGCGAGCCGCCGCAAAAGACCGGCTCGAGCGGGAGCTTCACCGCGCGGAGCGCCGCCAGGAAGTTGGGCATCTCGCGCACGCTCGCCTGCCCCTTCTTCCGGTGCAGCACCGCGAAGCGCTCCGGCCCCACGAAGGTCGGCGGGAAGAGGAGGCAGAGCTCCTCGTCGATGTGGGTGAAGATCATGTCGAGGTGGATGGCCGTCGGCACCCGCGGCATCACCACGACGATGACGTCGGTGATCCCCGCCCGGGCGAACGCGACCTCGCAGAGCTGGTCGAGCGCCGCGGGGCTCGAGCGCTCGCTGAACCCGACGACGAGGAGGTCCTCGCGCAGCACGTGCACGTCCCCGCCCTCGAGGGTGTAGTTGCTCCGCTTCTCCTCGGAGCCGTCATAGAGGAACCCCTCGTTCTTGAGCGCGTCGTGGAAGCGGAAGAGCGCCTTGATGAGGAGCTCCTCCGTCCAGCGGACGCCATAGCGCATCGAGCCCACCACCGCGTGGCCGCCGATGACCATCCCGATGTCGCGGGGGAAGAAGAGGTTGGGAAGGGGCGGGAGCGCGAAGCCCACCTCGTTGAGCGCCCGGGCGATCGGCCCGCTCTCCTCCTCGGCGCCCTGCACCAGGAGCTTGACCAGCTCCTGCGCCGGGAGCTTCTGCAGCTGCTGCGCCAGCGCGTCGGAGGGGACCACGTCCATCGTCTTCGAGATCAGGAACTCCCGCGCCTCCGGCTTGGCCAGGATCTCGGCGGTCAGGTCGCCGATCTGGTAGACCCTGGAGAACCGCTCCAGCACCGCCACGAACCGGTCGTGCTCCCGCTCGGCGAGCTCGAAGTCGATGATGTCGTCGTAGAGGTAGTCCTCCCGGGTGCCGGGCGTGACCGCCTGCAGCTCGCGGCCGGGAGTATGGACCAGGACGGCTTCGAGCGGGGCGATCTCGGAGGTGATGTGGAGGGCAGGCATGGGGTGGAAGTTAACCGCGTGCCGGCACGTCCCAACCTCACCCCCCGGCCCCCTCTCCCTTACGGGAGAGGGGGAGCACTGTCCGGGCGTGGGGGTCGCCTGCGGCGACCCGACGGCGGCCAAGCACGTCATCCTGAGCGAAGCGAAGGATCGGCCCGCACCCCAATCGTCACCCCCCAGCCCCCTCTCCACCCTGACGGGCGGAGAGGGGGAGCAGGCCGCCACTCACCCAAGCTCAAGCCCTTCAGGGCGCCATGCCGAGAGGCGCCTTCAGGCGCCGGGGGGGGGGCGCCGGTCCCCGAAAGAACAAAACCCCCTCTCCCGTATGGGAGAGGGGGACAGGGGGTGAAGTTCGACCGCCCTATCGCTGATGCGGCTGCGCCAGCGCATACGACAGCGCCTCGAGCTCGAGCGCGAGGTTCACGTTCGTCACCGTCACGTCATCCGGCACGGAGAGGTTGACGGGTGCGAAGTTGAGGATGGCGCGGACGCCGGCCTTGACCAGGCGGTCGGTGATCCCCTGCGCCGCTTCGGGCGGGGTGACGAGCACGGCGATGTCGGCGGGGTGGTCCCGGAGCGCCGCCTCGAGGTGGCCCACGTCGTCGACGGTGAGGCCGTTCCACTTGTGGCCGATCTTGGCCTTGTCGGCGTCGAAGATGGCGATGATGTCGAAGCCGCGTTCGCGGAAGCCGCGGTACTGGACGAGTGCCGCGCCGATCTTCCCCGCCCCGATGAGGACGACGCGGTAGCGGCGGCCGAGGCCGAGGATGTCGCGGAGGCGGGTGGAGAGTTCGGGGACCGAGTAGCCGAGTCCGCGCTTGCCGAAGGAGCCGAAGAAGGAGAGGTCCTTCCGCACCTGGGCGGAGGTGGTGCCGCCGCGGTGGGCAAGCGCCTCGGACGATACCGTGGCCATCCCCTGGCCTTCGAACTCCTCCAGGAAGCGGAGATATAGGGAGAGGCGGCGTACCGTCGAATCAGCGATCTTCTTCATCATCGGCATTGTGAAAGATTTCACAATATGACCGCGATGGACGGCCCGCGTCAATGACCTCACCCTCTCCGGCCACGTCTCGCCGACAAACCTCACACCCCGGCCCCCTCTCCCTTACGGAAGAGGGGGAGCGCTGCCGGATTGCAGGGCTGGCCTGCGGCGACCCCACGGTGCGACCGCGCGGCTCCGTGAACGCCACCCGGCGGGTGATCCTTCGCTACGCTCTGGATAGGCCCCGCCTCTCTCGATGACGCCCTGAAGGGCCGGAATAGGGGTGTGGGTGCAATCCCCGATCATGATCTCGGTATTGGGAGGAGGGTCGACGGCGCACGGGAGGGAGTCGGAGTGCCGCGGTGGTCTCCTATACCAGCCCGTTAGGGCGTCTTCCAGGGAGGCGCCTTCAGGCGCCGGGGCCGATCGACCAATCCCGAAAGTTCATTCCCCCTCTCCCGTAAGGGAGAGGGGGTCAGGGGGTGAGGTTCCGAGAGGCGCCCTCAGGCGCCGGAGGGATCGGCGGAAGGCTGCCACCCGGCTTCGACCACCGCACGGTAGAGCGAGACGAAACCGAGCGGCGCCACCTGCTCCGGGCGGGAGTCGGGAGAGAAGGTGGGGCGCGCCACCGGCGGGTAGACCTCCTCCCCCTCCAGCGGCATCGAAGCGAGGGCGTGGGTGATGGCCCGGGTGGCCTGCTCCGCCGAGAAGCCGGTGAGCTCCCGGATCCCGCGCGCCAGCTGCTTTCGCCGGTAGGAGAACATCCCCACCGTGAAGCGCCGGAACGCCGCCACCTCCCGGTCCACGATCAGCGGTCGCGCCAGCGGGGTAAAGCGCACCACCGCCGAATCCACCTTGGGCACCGGATGGAACGCACCCTTCGGCACGACGAAGAGCTTCTCCACCCGTGCCACCGCCTGGACGCCGATGGTGAGGGCGCCGTACTCCTCTCCCCCCGGCGGCGCCACGATCCGCTCCGCCACTTCCTTCTGCATCAGGAACACGACGCGCCTGGCCCTCGGCGGCTGCAGCGCCTTGTCGATCAGGGGCGACGTGATGTGATAGGGGATGTTGCCGGCGATGACGTAGTCGGGGCCCGCGAGTGCGTGCCAGTCGAGCTCGAGCGCGTCGCCCTCGTGGATGGTGAGCCGAGAGTCCTCGCTGCGCTGCACCGTGACCCGCGACACGCGACCCGCGACTTCCTCCGCCAACCGCGCCGCGAGCTCGGAGTCCTTCTCGATCACCACCACTCGCCGCGCGCGCGCAAGGAGCTCCCGCGTCAGCGCTCCCCGCCCCGGGCCGATCTCGAGCACCGTGTCGTCGGGTGTGAGGTCCACAGCGTCGGCGATGCGGGCGAGGATACGGGGATCGGAGAGGAAGTTCTGGGAGAGGGACTTCTTGGGGCGGGACATGGCGGAATGATAGCAGGGGGTGGCTAGCGGCTACGCTAAGCGAGCCCGAAGATGGATCCCGCGCAAGTTCGCGAGTGAACTCGCGGCTCGGCGCTGTCCCTGAGTGGGCGGCGCAGGTCAGGTCCTTGCTTGGTGCGCCGCCTCAGCGGCAGGGCCGAGGGGTGGCTTCAGCCATCGGTGCCGGAGGACGTTTTGAGAGAGCGGCTGGACGGCAGGATGCCGGTGTGGTGCCGGGCCGATCCTTCGCTGCGCTCAGGATGACGCGCTGGACCGGGCGTCGGGTCGCCGCAGGCGACCCCCACGGCCCGAGTCCGGGCGGCGCATGCGCCGCCCCTGCGCCCACCTCAGAGCCGCATCACCAGCAGCGTCCGGTCATCGTCCGGGGTCGACGTCCACGCATCGGCCTCCTCGAATGCCATCGCGACGATCTGCTCGGTCGGCTCCTTGCGGTGCTTGATGATGACGTCGAGGAGCCGCTGTTCTCCCCACTTCTCGCCGGCGTCATTGCGCTCGTCCACCAGTCCGTCGGTCCAGAGCACCAGGAGGTCGTCCTCCGCCCAGCGCACGGTCTTGACCCGCGTGGCGGCGCCGGGGCCGAGGCCGAGCGGCGGCGACGTCGCATCGAGCCGCTCGACCGAACCGTCGGCGGAGACGCGCCACGCGTACGGGTGGCCGGCGCTCGAGTAGTCGAGCCGGTCGCGCTCGGGGTCGAGCATCCCGTAGAACGCCGAGAAGTACATCTCGGTCCGCAGGAGTTCGGGGCCCAGGCTTTCCAGCAACGCCGTGAGCGTCTCGTCAGGTGAATTGCTCGCCGCCGCGTGGATGCCGGCGGCGCTCATCACCAGCGCCATCACGAGCGCCGCGGAGTATCCGTGGCTCGAGACGTCGCCCAGCATCACGCCCACCCGCCCCCGCCCCAACCGCGCAAAGGTGTAGAAGTCGCCCCCCACCGAATCGACGGGCCGGCAGCGCGCCGCCACCTTCGCGTCCCCCTGCAGCACCGCGGGGTTCGGCAGGAGCTTGAGCTGGAGGTCGTGC
>DASYXP010000368.1:0-4977 GCA_035934835.1 Gemmatimonadales bacterium
CTCCGCCCGGTGTACGATGCCGAGACGCTGGCGTGGCTCCTCGCGCAGGCGGCGGAGAAGCGGCAGTACGGCACGCTCGACGGACGGATCGTGCGCGGTGCGGATGGCGGCGTGGCGGGGTGGTTCCTGTACTATCGGAACCGGACCGGGATGAGCCAGGTGCTCCAGGTGGCGGCGCGGCCGCGGGGCCGGGGCCTGGTGCTCGACGCGATGCTGGAACACGCGCGCCGGCACGGGGTGGTGGCGCTGGCGGGGCCCCTCGATCCAGGGACCATCCACGAGGCGGCCATCCGCCGGTCCACGCTGCGGCACGAGGGTCCGTGGGTGTTGTTCAGCTCCCAGCGGCCTGAACTGATGCAGGCCATCTCGAGCGGCGATGCCTACCTCTCCCGCCTGGACGGGGAGTGGTGGATGAGCTTCTGACCCCGCCGTGCCGCCCCGCCGCACCCGACATTGCATTCTGAAACTTTCCAGTTCGCTCCAGCGTCCAAGTCCGATACCGACCACGCATCGCCGCGCGACCGCTTGCCACTTCTGGCAGTGGTGCTACCATCTATCGGCTGGCCGTACCCCGCAGCAGCTGGATCCGCCCGAATCTGGGAGATCGTCCATATGGAGCGTCCAATCCTTCGCTGGCTCGCGCCGGCCGTGGTCGCGTTGTCCGCGGTCGCCTGCGCCGCCGGGGGCCGATCCGCCGCTTCCGCTGCCGTGCGGCCCGAGCCACAGCAGGGCGAGGCGGCGGCCGTCGCCCGGGCGCGGGCGGACAGCATCCGGCACCCGTACACCGAGGCCGACATCGACTTCATGAGCGGGATGATCGGCCACCACTCCCAGGCCATCGTGATGGCGGGATGGGCACAGTCCCACGGGGCCAGTTCGGGCGTGCTGGTCCTGTGCCAGCGCATCATCAACGCGCAGCGGGATGAGATCCGGATCATGCAGCAGTGGCTGCGGGAGCGGAACCAGCCGGTGCCGGCGCAGGACACCACCGGGCGGGGGATGATGATGATGGGCGGGCAGATGCACCAGATGCTGATGCCGGGGATGCTGACCGATGCGCAGATGGACACGCTCAACGCCTCGCGCGGGCCGGACTTCGACCAGCGCTTCCTGCGGTACATGATCCAGCACCACACCGGCGCCACCTCGATGGTGAGCCGGCTCTTCTCCACGCCCGGCGCGGCGGAGGACGAGCTGACGTTCAAGCTCGCCTCGGACATCAACGTGGACCAGACGACCGAGATCAAGCGGATGCACAAGATGCTGACGTCGCTCGTGCTGGGCGTCCCGGTCTCGTGAAGCGGCCATTCCAGGGTTTCTGCAGGTATCACTCAGCCCCATCAGAGGAACACGTCATGGCATCCGTGCATCACGTTCGTCGGTCGGGACGGTGGCCGAGCGCCGCCCGACTCTCCGCCTTCGCGCTGGCCGCGGGGCTCCTCTCGGCGTGTGCGCATCCGGGCTCGATGGGCGGTCCGGCCCCGGCGGCGAAGTACGACATGTCCACCACCGCGCCGAATCCCGACCCGCGCGTGGGCCTCAAGGCGGGGCTCAATGACGCCGGCCAGGCCGCGTGGAACATGCAGCTCCTTTCGAACACCCAGTCAACGGACAGCGCCTTCCGGCTCGCAACGCACTCCGACCTGGCGTTCCTCGGGAAGTACGCGATCCAGGGGACCTACAACGGCTTCATCTTCTGGGACATCAGCAACCCCTCGGCGCCGGTCCAGGCCGAGGCGTTCCAGTGCCCCGCCTCGCAGAGCGACGTGTCGGTGTACAAGAACCTGCTCTTCGTCTCGGGTGAGGGGCTGAGCGGCCGCCTCGACTGCGGCGCCGAGGGGGTCAAGGACACGGTGAGCAAGGAGCGGCTGCGCGGGCTCCGGATCTTCGACATCTCGGACATCCACCACCCGAAGAACGTCGGCAACGTGCAGACCTGCCGCGGCTCGCACACCCACACGCTGCTGGTGGATCCGAAGGACCCGGACAACGTGTACATCTACATCTCGGGGTCGGCGCCGGTGCGCTCGCCCAACGAGCTGGCCGGGTGCTCCGCCGCGATGCCGGACCAGGACTCGACCTCCGCGCTCTTCCGCATCGAGGTCATCAAGGTGCCGCTGGCGCACCCGGAGCAGGCGGCCATCGTTTCCTCGCCGCGCATCTTCAACGACCTGGTGGCCCCGCCGCACCACGGTCTCGCGCCCGATGACATCAAGCAGCTTGCGGCCGCCAAGCAGCGCGGCGCCTTCATCGTGGACATCCTGGGCAACCAGCAGGTGCTGCCCGATGCCTTCGCCAACCGGATGCTCGACAGCGTGGTCAAGTCGCACAACCGGACCGGCGCGCCGACCGGCGCCGACAGCACCGAGCTGCGCGACGGGCTGCCGGGCCTGATCGCCAAGCTCCTGGGCCAGCGGAACACCAAGCCCACCGGGCCGACGCAGTGCCACGACATCACCGTGGACCCGTCGCTCGGCCTCGCGGGCGGCGCCTGCGAAGGGTACGGGCTCCTGCTCGACATCCGCGACCCGACGCACCCGGTGCGGCTCGACGCCGTGTCCGACTCGAACTTCTCCTACTGGCACTCGGCCACGTTCAACAACGACGGCACCAAGATCCTCTTCTCCGACGAGTGGGGCGGCGGCGGCGCGCCGAAGTGCCGCGCCACCGACCCGAAGGAGTGGGGCGCCGACGCCATCTTCACGCTGGCCGACAACAAGATGCACTTCCAGAGCTACTACAAGCTGCCGGCGCCGCAGACCGACAAGGAGAACTGCGTGGCGCACAACGGCTCGCTCATCCCGATCCCGGGCCGGGACGTGATGGTGCAGTCGTGGTACCAGGGCGGCGTGTCCGTGTTCGACTGGACCGACGCCGCGCACCCGAAGGAGATCGCCTTCTTCGACCGCGGGCCGGTCGACTCCACCCACATGGTGGGCGCGGGCTCGTGGTCGGCGTACTGGTACAACGGCGTCATCGTGAGCTCGGAGATCGCCCGCGGGCTCGACATCTTCGCGCTGCAGCCGAGCGGGCTCATCTCGCAGAACGAGCTCGACGCCGCCAAGACCGTGCACTTCGACGAGTTCAACACCCAGGGCCAGCCGAAGTTCTGGTGGCCGGCGTCGTTCGCACTCTCGGGCGCATACGTCGACCAGCTGGAGCGGTCGCACGGGCTGAGCTCGGCGCGGGTCCGCGCAGTACGGAAGGACCTGGCCGCGGCCGAGCGGGTGTCCGGGTCGGCGCGGACGCTGGCGCTCACCCAGCTGGCATCGCAGCTCGATGGCTATGCGGCAGGGTCCAGCGAGCCGGCGAAGGTCCACACACTCACCCGGTCGGTGCGGGACCTCGCCGCGGCGAAGTGACCGCCTGACGGCGACGGGCACGAAGAAGGGGACCGCCACTCGGCGGCCCCCTTCTTCTACCTCACCCCCCCAACCCCCTCTCCCTTGCAGCAGAGCGGGGGCACTACGTTCGACGCCAGACTCGAACTCGCTGATCGCCACCTCTCACCTCTCACGTCTCACCCCTCACCCCTCACCCCTCACCTCTTACCTCTTACGTCTCACTCGCTCGTCATTCTTCACTCTTCACCTCCTAGCTCCCCCTTCTCACTTCTTACTTCTCACTTTTCACTTCCCGGCCGGTACACCCTGTCCGTGTGCCCCTTGAGCTGGTACGGATAGAAGTACACCTCGCGGAGGTCGCCGGTGGCGTAGCGCTCCGCCTGGTCGTCGAAATGCGGTGACCGGGGGTCGCCGCTCTCGCCACCCGCCGTCACGGCCCGGGCGCGGACGCTGTCGCCGAACTCGACGACCGCGACGAAGCTGTTCCCGCTCGAGCCGTACCACTTCTTCGTGTTGGGGTACGGCCGGGCACCGAAGGAGGCGAGCGAACCCCACTGCGACGAGGTGAACGGCACCGGGATGCTGGGCCCGGCGTCGTCGAACGAGGGACGGATGCTGTCGTTGATCCGCTGGAAGCGGTTGATGGTGCCCCACGGCGTCTTCCAGCCCCCGAAATCGGCGGCGAGCCGGGCGACGGCGTTGGAGAGCGACTGCAGGAGCTGGGCCGGCGTGGCCCGCTCGATGACGTACGTCTCGACCCCCATCCCGGACCCCAGGGACTCCCGATAGAGCTTCCGCTCGATGTCGTTCCCCCAGAAGACCGCCACCGACGTGGCCACCGACGTCGAATCCCACCGGTCATCCCACCCCTTGAGGAGGGCGATCGGCTCGGCGAGCGCCGTTCTCAGCGGATCGCCCGCCGCAAGCGAGTCATACGCCCGGAAGAGCGACGGCAGCATCCGCTCGAACGAGGGGAGCCAGTTGTCGAACGCCGTCCTGGTGAGCGACCCCATCGTAAAGTCCTTCCCCTCCGACAGCACCTTGAGCGCGTGGCGCCCCCGGGTCGACTCCTCGGTGGCCGTCTCCACGTACTTCGGGTAGTCCTCCCGCTTCGGACTGCTCGGCCCCGCTGCCGACCAGGGCCAGTTGTTCGAGTTGTAGAGCCATCCGCTCGGGGGGTCGAGGAGGTTCGGCGTCTCGTCCACGGAGAGGAGGCCGTGATAGTCGGTGCGGGGGTCGCTCCCGTCCACCGGCCTGGTCCAGTCGAACGAGGTGTCGCGCCGGGGGATGTAGTTCGAGTGGAAGTACGCGATGTGCCCCTCGGCGTCGGCGAAGACCGTGTTATTGGACGAATTGGTGTGGAGCGCCAGGATCCTCTTGAACGCGGCGTAGTCCTTCGCCTTGGTACGGGTGTACGACTGGATGAGCGCGTTGACCGGCCTCTGCATCAGGGAGATGGTGACCCACCTGTCACCCTCGCGCCGGATGACGGGGCCGTGCGGCGTGTAGTACACCGTGAACGTGCGGCTCGCCATCCCGCTGGCGGTGCGGTACGGCACCGCCACGCTCCGCACCCGCACCGGGAACTCCTTGCCGCCGTGGCGATAGCACCAGCGGCCGTCCTTCCGGGACA
>DASYXP010000220.1:0-6249 GCA_035934835.1 Gemmatimonadales bacterium
GTGGCCGACAGCGCGCGGCTGGTGTGGGCGCGCGAGGGATGGGAGGTCCGCGGCGAGCGGCTCATCGCGCTGCCCGGCGGCCTCCGGCACGTCCACGCGCGGGTGGACCTCCGGGGCCCGGCGCCGCTCCTCGTGCGCGGCGTCCTGGTGCTCCTGCTCGACACGGCCGTGCTGGCGCTCCTCTGGCTCCTCGGGGAGACGCTCGCCGGCTGGCCGCCGGGGCCGCTCCCGTGGCGGCGATGGGCCCGCTCGTTCCGGGTGCGCCTGGGGCTCACGCTCGCGGTGTTCTTCATCGTCCCCGCGGCCGGCTTCGCGTCGTGGAGCGTGGTGCGGGTGGGACGCGATGCGGAGCGGGAGCGTGACATCCTGCTCACCCAGGCGCTCCGGTCGGCGCAGCCGCTCGCGGCGGCGGTGCTGCAAGGCCCGCCGGAACAGACCGACGACGGCCTCCGTGAGCTGAGCCGCCGGGCGAGCCTCGACGTGGGGCTGTACCAGGGCGGCGAACTCGTGGGCGTGAGCGCGCCGGTGCTGGCCGACCTGGGCGTCATGCCCGCGCTCCTCACGCCCGATGCATACGCCGACCTGGCGCTCAACGACGCGCTCGAACGGGTGGAGAGCGTGCCCGGCGCCGGACGCACGCTGCGGATGGGCTACCGGGTGGTGCGGCCGGGGCCGGCGTCGGAGGTGGGGATCGTCGCCGCGCCGCGCCTCGGCGAAGATCCCACGCTCGGGCGGGAACAGCTCGACCTGGCCTATGTGCTGCTGCTCGCGGCGCTCCTCGGGACCGCCGCCGCCGGCCTCGGCGCGCGCGTCGTGGCGCGGGCGCTCTCGCGGCCGGTGTCGGACCTCCGCCGGGCGGCGATCGCCCTGGGGCAGGGGGCGCCCGCGCCGCCCGGAGGCGAGCCGCCGATCGAGTTCGAGCCGGTCTTCGGCGCCTTTGCCCGGATGGCCGCCGACGTCCGCGCCAGCCAGGCGGCACTCGACGATGCCCGCCGGCGCACTGCGACGGTCCTCCGCACCGTCGCGACCGGCGTCGTGGCGGTCGATTCCACCGGCACGGTCCTGCTCGCCAATCCGCGCGCCCGTGAACTGCTCGACGCGCCGCTCGCCGACGGCGCGCCGTTCGAGGCGGGGTGGGCGCCGGCCCTCGGCCCGCTGGCCGAGTCGGTGCGGCGGGCGGTCGCGTCGGGTCGGCTCCCGCACGCGCCCATCGAGGTCACGGCCGGCGGGCGGCGGCTCGGCTGCGAGTTCGCCGGGCTGGGTGGCGACCTCCGCGGCGTGGTGGTGGCGGTGACCGACCTGACCGACGCGTCCCAGGCCGCGCGAGTCCTGGCGTGGGGCGAGATGGCCCGGCAGGTGGCGCACGAGATCAAGAACCCGCTCACCCCCCTGCGGCTTGGCGTGCAGCACCTGCGACGGGTGCGCCAGGAACGCCCGGCGGAGTTCGACCGGACCTTCGACGCCACCGCGGAGCGGATCCTGGCGGAGATCGACCGGCTGGACACGATCGCGCGTGCGTTCAGCCGGTTCGCGGCACCGGTCGAAGCCGCGGCGCCCCTCGAACCGGTCGACCTGCAGGCAGTGGCGGCCGAGGTGCTCCAGCTCTACCGGCTGGGCGGCGACGTCGCCGTCGAGCTCGTGGCGGGGGAAGGCGCCACCGTCGGGGCGCGGAAGGACGAGGTGAAGGAGGTGCTCGTGAACCTGGTGGAGAATGCCCGCAATGCCGGCGCGCGGCGGATCGTGGTCCGTTGCGGCGGGCGGCGGCTCGTGGTGGAGGATGACGGCGAGGGGATCGCCGAGGACCTGCTGCCGCGCATCTTCGAGCCCAGGTTCTCCACCACCACCAGCGGCAGCGGGCTGGGGCTCTCGATCGTCAAGCGCCTGGTCGAGGGGTGGGGCGCGTCGGTGTCGGTATCGAGTCGGCCGGGGGCGGGGACGGTGGTGGCGGTCGATTGCCGCGCCGGATGACCCCCCGCGCCACGCGGGCCGGCCAGCGCGAGAGGGTGTCGACCCGCGCGAGGATCGCGGTCGAGTCGGGGCCGCTCGCGAAGCGAGGCACGTAGTCGGCGTACACCGGGCGGAGCGTCAGGGTCACCGGCCCGCGGGGTTCCGCGGTCAGCTCCGCGAGCAGCGCCTTGTCGGTCCACGGGAAGGGCTGGCGGAAGACGAAGTTGCCGAGCGAGTAGGCGATCGGCCGGTCGTGGAAGCGCTCGGCGCCCTGGAGGACGTGCGGGTGGTGCCCGATGACCGCATCGGCCCCGGCGAGGATGAGGCCCCGCATCAGCGCGTGGAGCGCCGCCGGCGGGCGCTCGCGGTATTCGTTGCCGCCGTGGATCATCACCAGCACCAGGTCGGCGCCAAGGGAGTCGCGGGCGGCGCGCATCCGGGGTCCCAGGACCGCGGTGTCCGCCCAGGCGATGCAGCAGGCCGCCGGGGTGCCGGTGAGCACCAGTCCCTTCAGGTTGACGATGTCGGTGACGCCGAAGAGCGCCACCCGCCATCCCGCGCGGTCGAGGATGGCGGGGCGGTAGGCGTCGTCCAGCGTGGGGCCCGTGCCGCTGTGGAGGATCCCGGCGGCGTCGAGGTGCCGGAGCGACTCGAGCAGACCGTGGCGCCCGAAGTCCCAGGCGTGGTTGTTGGCCGTGCTCACCGCCGCGAAGCCGGCATCGGCCAGGAGCGGCGCGGCGATGCCGGGCCCGGCGAAGACCATCTTGCCGGTCGGGTCGGTGGTGTCGCCGCGGTCGAGGAGGATGCTCTCGAGGTTCCCGATGGCCAGGTCGGCGGCACGGAGCGTGTCGGCCACTTCGGCGAAGATGCTGTCGCCCTTGCCGGCAAGGACATAGTCGCGCGCGATGCCCCGCGCGAAGTTGACGTCGCCCACCAGGATGACGTGGAGCGGGCCACGGGCGGGCGCGTCCTGCGCCGCCACGGGCCGCGCGGCCGCCGCCGCAACGAGCGCCACCAGCGCGACCGCTCGCTGGCTCATCGGTCCGAGCGATCGAGGTTCACGTCGCTCGTCCCCCCGCCGGTGCTCAGCACCAGCAACTGGGACAGGAATCCGTCACGCGTCACCCGGACGTTCTGGACCTGGCAGTTGCTCAGGAGGTCGGCGTCGAACCTGAGCACGTACTCGCCGTTCGAGTCGCTGGTGGTCGTGTAGGGGGTGCCCATCACCGAGAGCACGGCGCCCGCCAGCGGGACCTGGCTCCCCTGCTGGTACACCCGGCCGGCCACGACGCCGTAGGTGACCGGTTCGTTCGGAGCGCGGGTATGGGGCGGGCCGGGCACGCACTTGGCGCCGAGCGAACCGAGGTCGGGCGGGCGCCGCCAGACGGGGGCCGGCGCCGCCTGCGTGAGCGGCGAGGCGAACTCGCCGGGATGGAACGCGAGGCTCCGGATCCGGTGCACCGGCTCCGGCACGGCCGCGGACGGTGCCGGGGCCGGCACTTCGACCGTCGAGGGCTCGGATGCCGGATCCGGCGTCCTGTCCTTCTGGTCCGTCGGTGGCGGCGGCGTCGGGGGAGCGGGCGGCGTGGGCGGCTCGACCTTGTGCGGAGGCTCCGGTCCCTGGCGGACCGTCGGCGGAAGGGATCGCGGGCGCGGCCTCGGCGGCGTGAGGTAGACCATGTTCACCTGTCGCCGGGCCCGCCGGGCCGTCTCGAGGCTGTCGACCGGCCGGCTCAACTCGAACTTGCGGGGACGTTCCACCCAGAGCAGGGCCGCCAGGAGCGCCAGGTGCACCAGCGAGCTCGTCGCGACGCCGGTCACGGCACGGCGCCAGGCGGATCGCTCGTTGGGGTGGGACGCAGGTTCGAAGTCTAGCATTCCGGCGCGAGTAGGGGTCCGTCCGCCTTTGGTCGCGGTCGCGGAGGGGCGCGTCGGCGAATGGGCAACGAGGAATCTACGCAGGGTCCCCGGGGGTCGCTGTGAAGGCGGTCGCCCAGACGGCCGGGGGACGCTAGCTTTTCCGCGATGCCCACATCATCAGGCCAGGTATCCCCCGGCGCGGTCGACCGGTTCGACGCGGCGGCCCACGGGCTCGACCGCGGCCGGCTCACGCGCGGCACGCCGCTCGGGCCGCTCACCACCTTCCGGATCGGCGGTCCCGCCGACCTCCTCTACGAGGCCACCAGCGCCGATGACCTGGCCCGCGCGGTGCTGGCCGGCCGCGGCGCCGGGCTCCCGGTGTTCGTCCTCGGGCTCGGCGCCAACATCCTGGTCGGCGACCGCGGTGTCCGCGGGCTCGTGGTGCGGAACCGTGCCGCCCACGTCGCGTGGGGGCCTGATGGCGGGGTGCGGGCCGAGAGCGGGGCGGTGATGCAGGCGCTGGTCCTCGAGTCGGTCCGGCGGGGGTGGTCCGGGCTCGAGCACTTCATCGGGATCCCGAGCACCGTGGGTGGCGCCGTCTGGCAGAACCTGCATTTCCTCTCGCCGGCGCCGGCGCGGGAGCGGACGATGTTCATCGCCGAGGTCTTCGACTCCTGCGACATCCTGTCGGCGGAGGGCGCACGGAAGACCGTCGGCGCGGACTACGTCCGGTTCGGGTACGACGACTCGGTGTTCCACCACCGGGCCGATGTGGTGCTGGCGGCGACCTTCCGGCTGGCCCGGGGGGATGGCGAGCAGCTGCAGCGGGTGCTGCAGGAGAACCTGAGCTGGCGGGGCGCCCGGCACCCCTGGCTCGACGTCCACCCGAGCGCCGGTTCCATCTTCAAGAAGATCGAGGGGGTCGGCGCGGGGCGGCTGGTGGACCAGTGCGGGCTCAAGGGCTTCCGGGTGGGCGATGCGCAGATCTCGCACCTCCACGCCAACATCATCGTCAACCTGGGTCACGCTACCGCGGCCGACGTCCGCGCCGTCATTGCGCACGCGCAGGCCGCGGTCCTGGAGAAGTTCCAGCAGCGGCTCGAGCCGGAGATCGGATTCATCGGGGAGTTCTGACCCGGTGGGTGGGGCAAGACGAACGGGGGCGAGCGATCGCCCCCGTTCGCGTGCCCTGAAGCCTGGCGTCAGTGTCCGGTACCGGCCATCGTCACCGGAGCGTCCCCGACCTTGATGATGCCCACGGCCCCCTTTTCCGCGTCGGCGAAGCTGTGGGTCACGAACGCATACGTGCCGGCGCCGCTCTGTCCCTTGAGGAAGCTGGTCTCGAACACCACCCCGCCGCCCGCCGGCACCGGATATGTCTGGACCCCTTCCAGGGCGTGCTCAGGGTGGCCGTCGGGATAGACCCGGTCGAACACCGCGCCGACGATGTGGAAATCGCTGTCGAAGTTGGGGCCCGCGTTCACGACGTAGAACCGGACCCGGTCGCCCTCGTTCACCTGGAGCGGATTCGACCGGTACTGGAACGCCCGCCCGTTGAAGACGACGTAGGTCGGGCGCTTGTCGCTCGCCGCCTGCAGGTCCATCCGGAGCGGAAGGCCGTTCGAGTCCGGCTTGGCGGAGCTGTCCGGCGTGGCGTAGAACTCGCTCTGGACCACCACGAACTCCTTGTCGACCTTGCTACCCCAGCCTTCGGCCGGGTCGACGATTATCGGGAGATACATCCCGTTCATGATATGGGCCAGCACCGGGGCCATGCCGCAGTGGACCATGAAGACGCCGGGATCCCGCGCGGTGAACTCGAACGAGTGCTCCTGGCCCGGCAGGATCATCGCGAACGCCTCGTTCATCGGGATCCGCGCGGCGTGGAAGTCGATGGTGTGGGGCATCGGCGAGCGATTGACGACGTGGATCCGGACCAGGTCGCCCTGCCGGACGTGGAGCACCGGTCCCGGGACCGTGCCGCCGAACATCCAGCCTTCATATGTCTTGCCGTCGGCGATCTGGATCGGCCCGTGGGTGATGGGGATGGTGAAGTCCTTGACCCGGGCCGGCGAGAGCGGCGGGACCACCGGATCGTAGACCGGGGTCGTCTTCCACGGGGTGACCCCGAAATCCACGGCATCTATGGTGGCGTGTCCGCTGGCGCCGACGGCGAAGTAGGCGCCGGCAGCGACGGCGACGATGGCGAGCAGGAGTGCGACCAGCCGGGGACTGCGCATGTCATCCTCTCTCAACGGTGGCTTCCGTCGGAGCCGGCGCCGAGCGTGCCGGGCGACTGCCCCATTCTAGTGCGCGGGGGTGAGGGGCCTTGAAAGACGCAGTGAAGACGCCTTCATAATATGCCGACCCGCCGCCAGCGCGATGATTGGCGCCTCGCGGTTCACGAAAGGTGCCGCTCGTCCGGCCTTCCCGGTGTACTCT
>DASYXP010000221.1:0-2031 GCA_035934835.1 Gemmatimonadales bacterium
ATCTTTACCCCGTACTCGCCCCTCCACGACGGCGCGGTGCTCATCCGCGGCGACCGCATCATCGGCGCCGGATGCATCCTGCCGCTCACCCAGTTCCCGGTCACCGACCGCGCGCTCGGCACCCGCCACCGCGCCGCCCTCGGCCTCTCGGAGGAGACCGACGCCCTGGTGCTCGTCGTCTCCGAGGAGAACGCGTCGGTGTCGCTCGCGTGCGAAGGCCGGCTGGCACGGTCGCTCACCTTCGACCAGGTGCGCGCGGTGCTCGACGGGCCCTGGCCCCCCGACCTCCGGCAGTTCGACCCGACCCCGCTCACCACCGGCGCGTGACCGACCCCATCCGGACCGCGGCGCGCGCGCGGGTGGCAGCGACCGCCGGCCTCACGGCGCTCCTCGGCTACGTGCTGACCCTGGCGCCCACCGTGTCGCTCTGGGATTCGGGGGAGTTCATTGCCGCGGCCAAGGATCTCGGCGTCCCGCACCCACCGGGCTCACCGCTCTTCGTGCTGCTGGCGCACACCTGGGCTGCGCTCCTTCCCTTCGGCGCCTTTGCCTGGCGGGTCAACCTGTTCTCCGCCGTGGCCGGCGCCGCCACGGTGGCGTTCCTGGCGCTCGCGTTCTTCGAGATCCTCCGGCGCCGCGCGGCTGCCGCAGGAGCGGAGGCCGGCGCGGTCGCCGCGGCGCTGGTGGCGGGGTTCACCCTGACCCACTGGCAGAACTCGAACGAGACCGAGGTCTACTCGATCGCCACGGCGATGGTGGGCGCGGTGCTCTGGCTCGCGCTCCTTTGGCGCGGGGAACGGGACGCCGCCGCCGCTCCCGGCGCGCCGCCTCGCCCCGACCGGTCGTCGCGCTACCTGCTCCTCATCCTCTACATCTTCGGGCTGGCGGTCGGCGACCACCTCCTGACGCTGCTGGCGGGGCCGGCGGTCGTCGCGTTCCTCTGGGCCGAGGAGCGGAGGGTGTCGGTCGAGGTGGCGGTCGTGGCCGCGGTGTGGGCCGTGCTCGTCGCCACCGGGCTCGGCTCGGCCGTGCTCCTGCTAGTGGCGGGTGCGGGGCTCGTCGTCGCCTTCGTCGTGGCGGCGCGCGCGCGTCGGCTCGATGTCGCCGTGGTCGGCACTGCCGTCGCAGCGCTGGGTGTCTCGACCTATCTCTTCCTCCTCGTCCGTTCCGGCCAGCACCCCTTCCTCAACGAGGCCCAGCCCGACACGTGGGAGCGGCTCGTGGCCGTGATCCGCCGAGCGCAGTACCCCGTGCGGACGCCGTTCGACGACCCGACCATCGCCCACGGCGCCACCAATCCGGGGCGGAGCCTGGGAATGATCTGGCTACAGTTGCAGGACTACGCCCAGTACTTCTCGTGGCAGTGGGGCGCGGCACTCCCGGACGTGGCGCGCGGGATCGTCGCGACCGTCTTCGCGTCGCTCGGCTTCTTCGGGAGCCGGGCGCAGTGGCGCGAGGATCGCTCGGCGTGGTGGCTCTGCTTCGTCCTCTGGCTCGTGTCGGGGATCGGCCTCGTCGCGTACATGAACTTCAAGCCCGGCGCCAGCCACGCGTGGGCACAGTACCCCGACCCCGCGGACCACGAGGTCCGGGACCGCGACTACTTCTTCGTGCTGAGTTTCCTGGTGTGGGGTTGCTGGGCGGGGATGCAGCTGGCGCGCCTGGCGTTCCGGTGGTGGGGGCGTCGTGGCGGGTGGCGGGTGGCTGGTGGATTCGCCGCCGCGTGTGCCCTGGTGCCGCTGGCGCTCAACTGGCCCACCGCCACCCGGCTCGGGCCCGACCGCACGCTCGCGCGCGATGCCGCGTGGGACCTCCTCAACTCGGTGGGACCCTACGGCATCCTCGTCACCTACGGCGACAACGACACCTTCCCGCTCTGGTACCTGCAGGAGGTGGAGGGTGTCCGGCGCGACGTGACCGTCGTCTGCTTGGCGCTCGCCAACACCGACTGGTACGTGCGGCAGCTGCGCGACGCGCCGGTGCGGCCGTTCGACGAGGCGCCGGCCCCAATGGTCTGGCGCGGGCGGCACC
>DASYXP010000051.1:0-9588 GCA_035934835.1 Gemmatimonadales bacterium
TCGGCGTCGAGGGCACCCACTACGACATCGCGAACTACTCGCACCAGCTGGTGACGCAGGTCTACTCCGACGTGTGGATCGAGCGACCGGTGAGTACCGCGGCCTACGTGAGCGATCGCATTGCCGTGGGCGGCGTCGCCATCGACGCCGGCCTGCGCTACGACCATTTCCGGACCGGTGCTGAGCGGCCCTGGCTGCTGGACACGGTGGCGACGAGCCCGACGTTCGGGGCGTACGCCCCGTTCCCGCGGCCCAGCACGTACGGACGGAACTCTGATGGTTCCATCGTCACGTTCGGCGGTAAGCCGCTCCTGGACCTTCGCGCCGATGCGGCGCACGGCGCGCTCAGTCCGCACCTCGCCATCGCAGGGCGGGTGGGCGACCGGACGATACTGCACGCCGCCATTTCAAGGCAAGTCCAGTTGCCTGACTTCGCGATCTCCTTCGCTGGCATCAACACGGACGTACAGATCACCAACACATCACAACCCTTCGGATCGAACCTCGGCTTCCTGGACGCGACGGTGATCGAGGCTGGTGCGTCTCGTGCGCTCTTGCCCGGGCTAGTGGGAAGCGCGACCGCATATCACCGACGGGACCTTACGCGCACCTTCGCGGTGTTCACGCCGGAGTACGACCCGGCCACCAAGGCCGCACAGAACGTGCGTGTCGCGCAAGACCGGGATGGTGGCACGACGGATGGCATCGAGCTTGAGTTGTCGGGCCGAGTCGGTCTGCTGTCGGGGGAGGCGTCCTATGCGTACCAGCATACCAGCTACGCCATCAACCCGCTGGGCTACGCGCCGGACGAAGGGGATCGGCCACACGCTCTGTCCGCCGCCGTGACGCTGGCATTTCCCCCTGGATGGCGGGCCGGAACGCTGGCAGGCCGGTTGCTCAGCCGGACCGCTGCGACCGCGGAGCTCCTCTACGCCAGCGGGGCGCGGGATTACGCATGCACCTCGGCGACGGCCGTGTCGCCTACCGGCTTGCCTTGCCCGATCCCGCCCATCACAAGCATCCTTCAGACCGGCCCAGTACGGCTTCCAGCCTACAAGATCGTCGACATCCGATTGAGCCGCGCGATCGACCTCGCGGGCCACTCGTTCTCGGTGTTCGTGGACGCCCACAACCTGTTCAATTTCCGGAATTACACGTCCGCGCTTGACCCCTCGGCGGGCACCACCTCGCCGCGCGAGGAAGCACAGGCGTGGTCGACTTACAGCGCCGGCTACTCATTCGAAGCGGCCCGGAACGGAGTCTATAACTCCGGCACCGGGAATATCGACCTCACCTTCGGCGGCGCCGCCGATCCCCGCAGCGGCTGCGGCGCCTGGATGAATTCCGCCGGCAGTCCAGCATCCCCGAATTGCGTCTACCTGATCCAGGCCGAACAACGCTTCGGGAACGGCGACGGCGTCTTCACCGTCGCAGAGCAGAGGCGCGCTTCCGAGGCGCAATACCTCCTCAGCCGCGGCCTGGCCGCGATGACGGACCTCCCCCGGCGGATCCGCATCGGGATCGAGATGACCCTGTAGCTCGACACCGGCCCGAGCGCCAGCAGCACCGGCTGATGCAGGGCGCTGTCCTCGTCGCCGAGGAGGAGCGCCAGTATCCCTGGGGCCGGCACGAGCGGCATCAGTGCCCGGCCGCCGGGGCCGCCGGCTGGACGAAGCAATCCGGATACCCGCGACGGAGATCCGCGCGGCGCACGGCACGATCGGCCCGTGAGATCGCCGCATTCCACGCCCGCCAGTCACGGTCATATCCCCACGACCGGTCGGCTCGTTCCTGCACCCCCCGCACGGCATCGCACCGCGCTGCCGCCGGCACCTGCGGCAGCCCAGCGATGAGCGTCGGCACCGCGTCCGCCGACAGGCGGCCCAGATATTCCGCGTCGAACGGTCGCCCCGACTCGGCGCGCGCCACGTTGAACCTGACGATCAGCGCATCCACATTCGCCACGTCCGCCGCCGCAAGCCAGAGTACCGCCGCCGTGAGGCCGCCGATCACGAACCGGCGGCGGCGCCCGCGCAGGACCGTAAGGCCGAACCAGGCCGACGCCGCCGCGGTCCAGGCGATGGCCATCGCGGCGTAGACCCGTGTCGAGCTGAGCCCATAATACGACACGTAGAGCGCCAGCCGCGCGAACGCCGAGGCGATGACGAGCCCGAGCATCACGAGGAGCGCCCACGACACCCCGCGCACCCGGGAGTCGGGCTCCCCTTCCCCACGGCCCCGCGCCCAGTCCACCGCCAGCAACGTCGCGAGGGTGATCCCCGCGGCGACCACGAGCTCGAAGAATCCCTGCCGCGCATAGCGCGCGTACGTCATCCCCGTCACCGACCGGACCAGCTCGGCACCGCCCGCCAGCGTGCGGGCCTCGACGGCCAGGTACGCCACGAAGAGGATGGCGATGGCGCCGAGCACGGTGAGCGACTCGATCTCGCCGATCGCGGGGCCGCGCCCCGGCCGCCAGCGCCCATCCGGATGCAGCACGACCGCGCGCAGGAATCCCGCGGTGATCCAGGCGAACGCTCCCCAGATGAACGCCTGCAGGAAGAGCTGCGGCAGGTCGAGGATGGCGCGGAGATAGGCGCCGAAGACGGGCTCGGCGCCGGCCAGCAAGGCGCCGAGCACGAGGAGGATCGGGCTTGCGAGGAGCGCGCCCACCAGGATCCGCCGCGTGGTCGAACGCTCGCCGGACCAATCGACGTCGCGCGCCGCGAGCAGGAAGGGACCGAACAGGCAATGTACCGTCGTCTCGATCAGCGCGCCGACGCCTTCCTCAGGCGTCGCCTCCCCGACCGCACCGCCACGCGCCCGAAAGAGCAGCACCGCGAGCGCCGTGAGGAGCGCCGCCAGGTTGAACACGAAGAGGTCGTCCGACGCGCGGACTGCCATCATCGCGGCCGCGGCGAGGGCGCCAAGCGCGGGGAGCGCGTAGGCGGTGCGCCCCTCCGGCCGGAGCACGAATGGCACCGTCAGCGCGGCGCCGAGCCAGAGGACGAGCCCGATCGACCAGGGTGTGCTCCGCAGCAGGAGGTCGGCCAGGAGGCCGAGCAGGAGCGCCGCGCCGATGATCGTCCAGCCCTTCGATGTGGTGGTGGTCACGCGGGTGTCTCCAGCGGAGTGGGCAGGCCGCCGAAGCGGCGCTCCCGTGAGTAAAAGTCCTGCAGGGCGGCGTCCAGGTCGTCGCCGGTGAAGTCGGGCCACAGCACGTCGAGGAACAGGAGCTCGGCATACGCCGCCTCCCAGAGGAGGAAATCGCTCAGGCGCCGCTCCCCGCCGGTCCGGATGTAGAGGTCCACCGGCACCGCGGGATGGAGGTCGTGGTCGGCGGCCGCCACGAGGTCGGAGAATCGGTCGCGACCGGGCGCGGTGCCGGTCGCCGCGCGGGACGCCGCGAGGATGGCATCGCGCCCCGAATGATCGATCGCGATCCGGAGTCGCATTGCGCTGCCGCCGGCAGTGGCCCGCTCGGCGCGCTCCACCGAGCGTCGCAGCTCCTCCGGCAGGCGGTCCCGGCGTCCCAGGATCGTGAGCGCGATCCCCTGCGCCACGCAGTGGGCGGCCTCCGCCGCAAGGAAATGGTCGAAGAGCGCCAGCAGCGCCGCGACCTCGGCCCGCGGCCGCCGCCAGTTATCGGCCGAGAAGGCGTAGAGCGAGAGCACGTCGATCCCGCGCTGCCGGGCGGCCGTCACCACCCGGCGCACCGCATCCGCGCCCGCCTGGTGCCCGGCCCCGCGGGGCATCCCGCGACGTTCGGCCCAGCGGCCGTTCCCATCCATCACGATGGCGACGTGCCGGAGGGCCGGCAAATGACTTTGCATCATAAAGCTTTCACTCCTGAAAAAACGCCTCTCGGCGCGACCACTGACCCCACCCCACGACCGGCACCTGCCCTGCGCCCCTCACCTCACGCTTCCCATTTCACCTCTCACCTCTCACCTCTTACCTCTCACCTCTTACCTCTCACGTCTCACCTCTCACGCTCCCTCCGCGCCGCGCCGATCACCGCTTCCATGTGCTCCAGGTACCGCTCGAGCGCGCGACGCCCTGCCGCCGTCAGTCGGTACTCGGTCCTGGGGACCCGGCCCTCGAACGACTTGCTGCAGCCGATGTACCCCGCCTCCTCGAGCTTGCGGGCGTGGACGCTCAGGTTGCCGTCGCTGGCCTTGAGGAGCGTCTTGAGCTCGGTGAAGGTCAGGCTCGGGTGCACGGCCAGCGCGCTCACGATGGCGAGGCGCACCCGTTCGTGGATGAGCCGGTCGAGGGCGAGCGGCGCCCGGGGGTCGCCGGCCACGGCCCCGAGCGCCGGCTCGGCTCCCGGTGCGCGCTTGGGCACGGCGCCGCCCCTAGCCACCGTGCCGCCGGGCGATGGCCCAACCGAACCCCACGTGGAGCCCACCGAAGCCGGCGGCCAGGAGCCAATCGCCCCACCCCGCGGCGATCGGCAGGAGCGCGGCCCCGCCCAGGGCCATGAACCCGAGCCCCATCACCGGCACCACCCGGACCGAATACGCGCCCGCGGTCACCACGCCGGTGCCATAGAGGAGGAGCCAGAGTCCTGGGAGGAGCGCCCGGTCGGCGCCGACCGCCGAGGTGAGCGCGGCGCCCGCCACGACCGCCGGCACGAAGCTGAGGAGGAACTTGCGCGCCGCCGGCGTGAGCCCCGGTCCCTGGTTCGCGCGGATCTTGTGGATGGTGGCCACGGTGCCGACGGCGGAGGCCAGCGCCGCCTCGAGGAGCCAGGTGGCCAGCCAGCGGCGCGGGTCGGACGCCCCGTCGGCGATGGCCGCCGCCCCGAACGCGGTGAGGCCCACCGCCACCAGCCCCCGGCCCGGCACGTCGGTGAACTCCGCCGCCCCCGCCATCGTGCGGCGGATGAACGACAGGTCGGCGCGGGCGCGCTCCGCGAGGGGCATGGGGTCGCGGGCGGGGGCGGTGGCGCGGGGCATGGGAAGAGTCTAGCGAACGGTGGGAATAACGTCAAGTACTTTGTGCTATAGAGTATTCCCTACCCCGGACGGCGGCTGCCCCCGGCCAGCTCGGCGCCGAGGAGCGCCGCGGCGGCATCCACGTCGAGCGGATGGGAAAAGAGCCACCCCTGCACGTAGTCGCATCCCAGCTGCTGGAGGATCGTGCGCTGGCGGGGCGTCTCCACCCCCTCGGCGATGACGGCCATCCCGAGGTTCTTGGCCAGGGTGATGATCGTCCGCACGATCTCCGGGTTCTCCCCCGGGTTCCCGAGCGCCCCGACGAACGAACGGTCGATCTTGAGCGCATCGAGCTGGAAGCGCTGCAGGTAGCTGAGCGACGAGTACCCGGTGCCGAAGTCGTCCACCTGCACCTGCACCCCCGCCTGCTTGAGCCCGCGGAGCACCGCCACGCTCGACTCCGCCTGCCCCATGATCGTCCCCTCGGTGATCTCCAGCCGCAGCGACCCCGGGGGCAGCGGCACGTCGGCGAGCACCGCAGCGACCTCCGCCACCAGCTCCGGCGTCTGGAACTGGCGGGCCGAGATGTTGACGCTCACTGACAGCGGACCGTAACCGGGATGCTGATCGAGCCAGCCACGGAGCGTGCGGCACGCCTCGCCCAGCACCCACTGTCCGATCCGCTGGATGAGGCCGGTCTCCTCCGCCAGCGGGATGAACTCCTCGGGCCCGAGGAAGCCGCGTTCCGGGTGCCGCCACCGGACCAGCGCCTCGAAGCCCGTGACGCGCCCGTGGGCCAGAGACACGATCGGCTGGTAGAACAGCACCAGCTCGCCGCGGTCGAGTGCGCGCCGCAGGTCGGTCTCCAGCTGCAGCTGGGTCATCGCGTGGCTGTGCATCCCCTGGTGGAACACCCGGTGCGTCGCCTTCCCCTGCGCCTTGGCGTCGTACATCGCGGTATCGGCGTCGCGGAGGAGGTCCTCCGCCCGTTCGTGCCCCGTGGAGCTGATGGCGATCCCGATGCTCGCCGTGGTGTACACCTCCTGCCCCGCCAGCTGGAACGGCACGTCGAGCGACTCCTGGATCCGGCCCGCGATCTCCTCGGCCTCCTCGACGCTCGGCACCTCGTCGAGCAGCACCACGAACTCGTCGCCGCCCAGGCGCGCCACGGTGTCGCCGGGGCGGACGCAGTCCTCCAGCCGCCGGGCGATGGCCACGAGCAGCTGGTCGCCCCGGATGTGGCCCAGGCTGTCGTTGACCACCTTGAACCGGTCGAGGTCGAGGAAGAGCACCGCCGAGCGGCTGTCGCTCCGCCGGCCGCGCCGGATGGCGTGCCCCAGCCGGTCCATGAAGAGCGCGCGGTTCGGGAGGCCGGTGAGCGGGTCGTGGAATGCGTCGTGGAGGAGCTGTTCCTCGACCGACTTCCGCGCCGTGATGTCGGTCTGGGAGCCGGCGAGCCGGTAAGCCCGGCCGGTGCTGTCGCGCACCGCGAGCCCACGGGTCAGCACCCAGCGGTAGAGCCCGTCGCGGTGCCGCATCCGGTGCTCCGTCTCGAGGTGCGGGGTGTGGCCGGTCACGTGGAGGTCGATGTCCATCTTGAGCTGCTCGAGCTCGTCGGGATGGACCCGCCCGAACCACTCCTCGGGCGCGGTGCCCACCTCGTGCTCGGCGGCGCCGATCATCGCCTTCCAGCGGGGGGAGAAGTACACCCGGCCGGAGCGGAGGTTCCAGTCCCAGAGGCCGTCGTTGGCGCCGCGCTCGGCCAGCGCATAGCGCTCTTCGCTCTCCCGGAGCGCCTCCTCGGAGCGCTTGCGCTGGGTGATGTCGCGCATCGTGACCACCACGCCGTCGATGGCGGGATCGGCCAGGAGGTTGTTGGCGCTGGCCTCGAAGATCCGCCACGACCCGTCGCGGTGCCGGCAGCGGAACTCCATTCGCGGCGCCGGCCCGGGGCGGTCGAGCTGGCGGTTGAACAGCGCCCGCACCTGGCCCACTTCGTCGGGGTGGACCACCCCGAATGCGTCGCGGCCCAGCAGTTCCTCGGCCTCGTAGCCGAGCACCGCCTCGATCGACCCGCTGGTGTAGCGGAGCTTCCCGTCGGTGTCGAGCACGATGATGATGTCGAGCGTGTTGGCCATCAGGGAGCGGAAGTACCGGTCGCTGGTCTTGAGCGCCTCCTCGGCCCGCACCCGCTGGGTGTTGTCGCGGTACACCGCGTAGACGCCGAGCTGGCGGCCGTCGGTCACGATCGGGCTTCCGATGATGGACACATGCACAAGCGCCCCGTCGCGGCGGCGCCGCTGGGTGTCGAAGCGGACCGTGCGGCCGCCGGCCGAATCCGAGGTCAGCAGCCGGGCCTCGGTGAGCGCGTGGGGCGCCAGCATCTCGTCGAGCGACTGGCCCCGCACCTCGTCGGCGGTGTAGCCGAAGAGCCGGGTGAACTCGCCGTTCACCCGCTGGATGGCGCCGCCGGCATCGGCCAGCACCATCGGTTCCGGGGCGTTCTCGAAGAGGTGCTCGAAGTAGGCCTTCTCGATCCGGAGCGCATCCGCCGCCCGGCGGTGGTCCTCGAACGAGCGCCCGAGGAAGCCGACCAGCGCCAGCGCCACCACGCTGAGCAGGAGGCCTGGCACCGGCAGCGCCACCGGGCGGGAGAGGTGATCGACCGTCAGGAGGAGGAGCAGCACCGACAGGAGCCCGATCCGCCAGTCGCGCAGACGGCGGAGGAGCAGGACCGACCACGCGAACGCGGCGGCGCGCAGGACGAGCACGACGAGGTCGACGGGCGTCACGTAGGGTGGACGGCCTCGGACGGCAGGAGTGGCCGGTTGTGCTCGGGGGACCTGTAAGCTACTCCCCGACGGCGCCGTTGGGAACGCGCCCGCCGATGTCCATCGGGCGGCCGCTGGTTCGTCATGATAAGTTGCTGCAGCCCCCGTCGGTCGCCGCTCCCCCTCTGCGATCCGGACAACATGCCCCACACGCGTGGACGCGGCCCCAGGCTGGCCCTCGCGCTCATCGCCGCCTGCGGGTGCTCCCACGTCGACCCCGGCGCGCCGAGCGACCCGCCCATCACCCATCCGTTCGACCCGGCCCCGCCGGTCCGGTTGACCCTCAATCCCGGGCAGGACCAGTGGCCGGCGTGGACTCCGGACGGCCGTAAGGTCTGGTACGCGTACGAAGATCTCGACCGCACCGACCACGACCAGTGCCTCGGCCTGCTGCCCGCGGGCGGTGGCACCCGCACGGTCTCCGCCTGCCAGGATGCACCGGTCGCCGCCGCGGAATCGCTCGACGTCGCTTCAAGCCCGGCGGTCCACGGCGGGCAGGTCGCGTGGATGCGGGCCACCTCCCCGATCGGCGGCGTGCTGCCGGAGGGTGGCGACCTCGTCGTGGCCGGCGCCGCGGACCTCAGCGCCCCACGATCGGTCCGGCACTTCCCGTTCGTCGCGTCGACCGGTCGGTATCAGTCGCTCGGCACCGACGTGCAGTGGCTCGACGATTCGACGCTCGCCTACGTCGGGATCCAGATCAACTACAATTTCATCTCCCACGACACGTCCGTCGGCGGGGTCGAGGTCACGCTCGTGGGCCTCGCCGGCGCCAGCCCCGCCACCTCCGTGGTCGGCGGCACCGTCGGCGCGACGAGCCTCTCGGTCGGCCCCACGCCGGGCGAGCTCTTCTTCACTCGCGGCGACACCCGCATCTACCAGTTGCAGCTCCCCGACACCGTCCCGACCATCGCGTTCGACTTCGGCGCGCTCGGCATCGCGGAGGATGTTCGGGCGGCCGGCACCCGCATGCTCGCGGTGGTAGCTGATTCGGCCGGCCGTGGCGGCACGATCTACCTTGTGGACGCGGGGGTGGCCACGGCCGTCACGCCGCCCGGCACGTACTGGCGCCATCCGGCCCTCCGGCCCGACGGACGGGCCTTCGCCGCCGAACGCTTCGATACCCTCACCGCAACGTACGACATCTATTCGGATTCCCTGCCGTGAAGCGGCTCACGGGACAGCTACTGGCCCTGCTCGCCGCGGCGACGCCCCTCGCCGCGCAGGGCACCGGCGTCATCTCCGGGCGGGTGCACGACGTCGTGTCGGGCCGGGGGCTCCACGGGGCGGTGGTCCGCCTCCTCGGAGGCCCGACGGTCCAGACGGACACCGACGGAACGTTCCGCATCCGGGAGGTCCACCCCGGCTACTGGACCATCACGGTGGCCCAGATCGGCTACAACCCGGTCACCCGGGACAGCCTCTCCGTCCGGCCCGGCGAGGTGCTCCGGCTTGAGGTGGCACTGTCCTCGGTCGCCATACGGGTCGCCGACATCGGCATCACCGTGGCCAAGGACCGGCTCCTCGACCCGCTGGCCCCCGCCGCGACCCAGCGGATCACCGCCGCGGACCTGCACAACCTCCCGGTCAGCTCCCTCGACGACGCCCTGGCGGTAGCGGCCGGCGCGGTGGGCCAGAGCTACCGGGGGGGGCGCGTGGGGGAGCAGTCCTTCATCCTCGACGGCGTCGGCTTCAAGAACCAGCTCGATGCGTCCACCGGCGGGCTGGGCGTCAGGCTCCCCCCCGACCTGCTGACCGAGGCGTCGCTCGTCACCAACGGATTCTCCGCCCGTTACGGACAGGCCATCTCCGGGCTC
>DASYXP010000141.1:0-4618 GCA_035934835.1 Gemmatimonadales bacterium
CGGCGACCTCCATCCCGGCGCCCTCACCGACTATGCCGACGGGCGCGAGAAGCTCGTCCTCGTGGTCCGCAACGAGGCGGCGCCGGCGCCGCTGGCCCGGTGCATCACGCCGGGGACCTTCGTGCTCCAGAGCACCGACGGCACCGGGCTCGACCGGGTGGCGGCGTTCGACGGGCCCGCCATCGCGGCGGTGATGCCCGAAGGCGCGGCGGTGTTCCTCCACGACCCGGCCGGCGGCCGCGAAGCGTGGCAGCGCCTGACGGTGCGCACACTGGGTGAGGCCCCGCGCCGGGCCCTGGGCGGGATGAGCGCCTGGCAGATGGGTGAGGACCGCGCCTTCCTCGGCGACCTGGCGCGGACGCCCTTCGCCATCCCGACCGCGACGGGGACCACGGCGCACGCCGTCGGCGCCGCCGACGCGGTGGACCGCGTGGCTGCCTGGCTCCTCGGGGCGCCGAAGTGACGCTGCTCGCGATCGGTATCCTGGGCGGCGTGGGGCTCGTGTTCGCCGTGTTCATCGCGCTCGCCAACCGCCGACTCTGGGTCTGGGAAGACCCCCGGATCGACCTCGTGGCGTCGATGCTCCCCAACGCCAACTGCGGGGCGTGCGGCCTGCCCGGATGCCGGGCCTTCGCCGAGCAGGCGGTCGCGGGGACGGTGAGCCCGAGCCAGTGCACCGTGGGGAGCGACTCCGCCCACCGCACCATCGCGTCCTTCCTCGGCGTCGACGCCGGCACCGCGGTCCGCCGGGTGGCGCGCCTCCAGTGCGCCGGCGGATGCGACGTGGCGGGCCCGCGCGCCGAATACCGCGGCCTCCACACCTGCGCCGCAGCGGCGTCGGTGGCGGGCGGCGGCAAGGGATGCGCCTGGGGGTGCCTCGGCCTGGCCGACTGCGAGCGCATCTGCGACTTCGACGCGATCTCGATGAACGAGGCCGGACTGCCGGTGGTGGACCCCGTCAAGTGCACCGCCTGCGGCGACTGCGTCGAGGCGTGCCCCAAGGGACTGTTCACCCTGCTGCCGGTCGACCATCACCTCTTCGTGCAGTGCCGGAACCTGGTCGGGGGCGACGACGCGCTGGCGCAGTGCCGCGTGGCGTGCACCGCCTGCGGCAAGTGCGTGCAGGACGCGGCACCGGGGCTGATCAGCGTCGCGAGCGGGGTGGCGGTGGTGGACTACGGCCGCATCACGCTGGAAGACCGGCGCGCGGTGGAGCGCTGCCCCACCGGGGCCATCGTCTGGCTCGACGGGGCGCAGTTCGCGGATGGGCACTCTTTGGCCGGGAGCGTGGGAGCATGACGTCGATCTTGCGGGGCCGGCGGGCCGAGGCGGCGCCCGAGGCGCCCCCCTTTCCGGGGATCCTCTCGGCGCTCGACGGGAGCGGCGCCGTGGTGGCGATGGAGACCGCGGCGAGCGAGGCGGCCGGCGCCTATCCCATCACCCCGTCGACCCAGATGGGCGAAGGGTGGGCCGCTGCGGTGGCGGAGGGGAAGACGAACGTGAACGGCCGCCGGCTCCTCTTCTTCGAGCCGGAGGGGGAGCACGCGGCCGCCGCCGTCACCGCCGGGATGTCGATGGCGGGGCTCCGCGCCGCCAACTTCTCGAGCGGCCAGGGCATCGCGTACATGCACGAGTCGCTCTACGC
Source organism: Gemmatimonadales bacterium (assembly GCA_035934835.1). Classification (GTDB taxonomy): domain Bacteria; phylum Gemmatimonadota; class Gemmatimonadetes; order Gemmatimonadales; family GWC2-71-9; genus CAMLHU01. The sequence continues at coordinate 1,646 of DASYXP010000141.1, forward strand.
GGCGGTCGGCAAGCGCCTGACCTACGTGCTCAACGTCGCTGCGCGGGCCATCACCAAGCAGGCGCTCAACGTCCACGCCGGCCACGACGACTACCACGCGGTGGACGACACCGGATTCTTCCAGCTCTTTGCCAAGGACGTCCAGGGGGCCGCCGACCTCGACCTGGTGGCCCACCGGATCGCGGAACTCTCGCTCAACCCGGGGATCTGCGCCCAGGACGGGTTCCTCACCTCCCACGTCATCGAGTCGCTCCGGCTCCCCGAGCGCGAGCTCATCAAGGCCTACCTCGGCGATCCCGCCGACCGGATCCCGAGCCCGACGCCGGCGCAGCGGATGGTCTTCGGCGAGACCCGCCGCCGCATCCCGGAGATGTTCGACCTCGACACCCCGGCGATGCTCGGCGTGGTGCAGAACCAGGACAGCTACGCCCAGGGGGTCGCAGCCCAGCGGCCGTTCTACTTCGACCACATCCCCGCCCTCACCGACCAGGCGTTCGAGGAGTTCGCCCGGCTGACGGGCCGGCGTTACGCCCGCATCGGCGCGTGGCGGCTGGAGGACGCCGAGTACGTGATCGTCGGCCAGGGCTCGGTCGTGGCCAACGCCGAGGCCGTGGCCGATCACCTGCGCACCGAGCGGAAGGTGCGGGTGGGGGTGCTCGACCTGACGATGTTCCGCCCCTTCCCGGCCGACCTGGTGAGCCACGCGCTGGCCGGGAAGAAGGGCGTCGTGGTCCTCGAGCGGACCGACCAGCCGCTGGCCGTCGACCCGCCGCTCCTGCGCGAGATCCGCGCCGCGATGTCCCACGGCGTCGAGAACGGCCGCGCCAGCTCCGCCGGCGGGCCGCGGCACCCCGGCGTGGCGGCGCTCCGCCCCGACCAGGTGCCCGACTTCTTCTCCGGGTGCTTCGGCCTCGGGAGCCGCGACCTCCAGCCCGGCGACATCGTCGCCGCGGTGGACAACATGCTCCCCGGCGGCGCCCGCAGGCGCCAGTTCTACCTCGGCATCGACTTCATCCGCCCGGACACCCGGCTCCCGAAGCTCCAGATCTGGCAGGAGCGGATGCTCGACGGCTACCCCGGCGTGGGCGAGCTCTCGCTCCGCTCCGCGGGAGACCTGGACCTCCTTCCCGACGGCTCCACCGCGGTGCGGATCCACTCGGTGGGCGGGTGGGGCGCCATCACGATGGGGAAGAACCTCGCGATGACCGCCTTCGAGCTCTTCGGGATGCACATCAAGGCGAACCCGAAGTACGGCTCCGAGAAGAAGGGACAGCCCACCACGTTCTACGCGGTGCTGGCCCACGAGCCGGTGCGGCTCAATTGCGAGTTGAAGCACGTCGACGTGGTGCTCTCCCCCGATCCCAACGTCCTCCGCCACAGCGACCCGCTGGCCGGGCTGGCCGAGGGCGGCGTCTTCGTGATCCAGAGCGACCTGGCCCCCGAGGCGTTCTGGCTCACGCTGCCGGCGAGTGTACGCGCGACCATCCGCGACCGGAAGATCAAGGTCTTCATCCTCGACGCCTTCGCCATCGCGCGTGCCGAGGCGTCCGACGCCGAGCTCCGCTACCGGATGCAGGGCGCGGCGTTCCTCGGGGCCTTCTTCCGCACCTCATCGCTCCTTCGGCAGGAGGAGACCACCGAAGCGCGGCTCTTCGACGGGATCCGGGCGCAGTTCACGAAGAAGTTCGGCCACCGCGGCGGCAGCGTGGTGGAGGACAACCTCCGGGTCATCCGCCGCGGCTTCGACGAAGTGCGGGAGGTGACGCCGGCGGAGGTGGCGGGGACCGACACCGTCGCGAGGGTGCCCCACATCCCCGCCGCGCTCGACGTAGTGGACGCCGCACCGGGGATCGCCAACCCCGGCCGCTTCTGGGAGCAGGTCTGCACCCTCTGCGCGCTGGGGCAGGATGGCATCGCCGACCCCTTCGCCGCCATCGGCGCCATCCCCGCCGCCACCGGCACCGTTCGCGACATGAGCGGGGTGCGGATGGAGGTGCCGCAGTTCGTGGCCGCCAACTGCACCGGGTGCGCCCAGTGCTGGACCCAGTGCCCCGACGCCGCCATCCCCGGGCTCGTCAACGCCCCCGACGAGGTGCTCGCCGCGCTGGTCGGGGCGCTCGAGGACGCCGCCTTCGATCCGCTCCGCCCGGTGCTCAAGCCGTGGGGGCGGGAGACCCAGCGGCTCCTGGCGCGCGAGCCGGCACTCGCGGTCCCGGACGCATTCGCAAAGGCATACGTCACCGTCGCCGACAAGATGGGATGGGACGCCGAACGGCGTGCCACGACCGACCGCCTCGTGGCCCGGGTGCAGGAGCGGGTGGCGGAGTTCCCCCTGGCCCGCACCCGCCCCTTCTTCGACGCCGCGGAATCGAAGCAGAAGGGGACGGGCGGCCTCCTTTCCATCACCGTCAATCCCGACGCGTGCAAGGGATGCAACCTCTGCGTCGAGGTGTGCCCAGACGGCGCGCTCGTGACCGTCAGGCAGGACGATGCAACGCTGGCGCGGCTCCGCCGGAACTGGGCCGCCTGGCAGCGGCTCCCCGACACCGATGACCGCTACGTCAACGTCTCCGACCTCGACGAGGGGATCGGCGTGCTGCCGTCGCTCCTGCTCAAGAAGGCGACCTACCGCGCGATGGTGGGCGGGGACGGCGCCTGCATGGGGTGCGGCGAGAAGACCGCCGTCCACCTGATCGTGTCGACGATCTTCGCGGCGATGCAGCCCCAGGTGCTGCGGCACGTAGCGCACCTCGAGTCGCTGATCACCGACCTCGACGCGGAGGCCCGCGGCCTGGTGGCCGCCGGCGTCGACCTGGACGCCGCCGCCACGGCCAGGGACCAGGTGGCGGTACCGGTCGCCGCGGTCACGCGGGAACGCGTCGCCGTGCTGACCCGCACCCTGGGCGAGCTTCGCGACCTCAAGTGGCGCTACGAGTCCGGACCCGGCGGCCGGGGGCGCGCGCCGCTCGGCAT
>DASYXP010000146.1:0-3519 GCA_035934835.1 Gemmatimonadales bacterium
GCCACCACCACGTCCGTGACCGCCCAGGCGCCGAGTGCCAGGTACATCCCCCGCTGGTGGAGCGCGGCGCTCATCGACGGGTGGCGCCGGGCCCACGGCACGAGCACGCCAAGCCAGGCCGCGAGCGCCACTGCGAGTCCGGCCACCTTGGGCGGCGTTCCCCCACCGATCAGCTCCAGCGACCAGCCGAAGAGCAGGAACGCGAGCAGCGTGGCACCGATCGCGACGCCGAGGCTCCGGCCCACGCCCATTCGGATGACGAGGGTGCGGTCGCCGCGACGGGTGTCCTCCTCCACCTGGTAGATCTGGGTGAGGGGATAGAGCGCAGCAAAGAGCGGACAGAAGCCGAGGAGCACCAGCGCGTGCGGCAGGTCGAGTGGGCGCCCGGTGCTGGCCCACCCCGCAAAGGGCGTGAGCGTCCCGAAGCCCCACATGTTGATGACCCAGTCGGCGCCGGCGACCGCCTTCAGGCGGAAGGGCGGCACCGAGTAGAGCACCGACATCACGACGCACGCCGCGTACGCGAGGACGAACGGCCTCGGCAATTCGAACGCCAGCGCCTGGCCCAGGAGCATCAGGCCGAGCCCCCAGGCGAAGAGGTGCCGGGGCGGCTTGGGGGGCGCCCGGAGGTAGGCGATATCCCCCTCGTCGTTGTCGAATGCGGAATTGATTGCCAGCGTGCCCCCGTTGAGGCACACCACCCAGAGCAGCAGCCCGAGCGCCGCCGCAGGCAGCGCCTTCCCCGCCCCGGCCCCGACGAGCCCCACCGCGAGGAGATACCCGAGGAGTGTGTGCGCGGCCATGATGGGCCACTCGACCGGCCGCAGGTGGAGGAGGTACGGGGCGGCCTTCCCGAACGTGGCGTAGGCCCAGCGGTGCCGAGCCGGGGCCGCCGCCACTACGCGCCGACCTTCAGGTGCCGCGCCGCGATGCGAAGCCCGTGGAGCGTGAGGTCCGGCGTGGTGACCTCGATCGTCCGGCAGAGCGGCGCCACCAGGGCGGCGAGCCCGCCGGTGGCGACCACCTTGGGGCGCTTCCCGCCGGGCCACTCCCGCGCGATGCGCTCCACGATCCCGTCGACGGCGTCGGCGGCGCCAAAGAGCACGCCGGCCCGGATGCAATCCTCCGTCCGCCGGCCGATGGTGCGCTCCGGCGGTTCGAGCTCCGTGGCCGGGAGCTTGGCCGCGCGCCGGGTGAGCTGGTCGGCGGAGGTGCGGAGCCCCGGCATGATGACGCCGCCGATGAACCGGCCGTCGGCGGTGATGCAGTCGAAGGTGGTGGCGGTCCCGAAATCGACCACCACGGTGTCGGTGTGATAGAGCTCGATCGCGGCCAGGGTGTTGACGATCCGGTCCGCACCCACCGTGAGCGGCTCATCGACGTCGAGCTTGACGGGAAGCTGCGACCGCGCGTCGACCGGCACCGCCCGATGCCCGACGATGGCCTCGACCCCGCGCATGAGCGCCTGGGTGACGCTGGGCGCCACCGACGCGTAGCAGATGCCGGTCACCTCGCTCGGCGACCGACCCGCCTGGAGCAGGAACGCGCCGAGCGCCGCGCCCCACTCGTCCGGCGTGCGGTCGGGGTTGGTGGTCAGCCGCCACCGGCCCGCCAGCGCATCGCCGGAGAAGAGGCCGAGGGTGATCTCGGTGTTGCCGATGTCGAGGACGAGGAGCATTGCGGGCTCAGGGCTCGGAGTTCGATGCCAGGACCACGCTACCAGTGCGGATGGACCGGGTGCGACCATCGGGTCCGCGGACCAGCAGCGCGCCGGTCTCGTCGATCCCGGCGGCCACCCCCGGCTCCGGCGCCACGATGGCGCGACCACGGAGCCAGTCCCGCTCGGCGAAGGTGACCAGCTCCTGCGCGGTGAGCATCGCGGCGCTCCCGTCGATGGCGGCGATCGCCTCCGCCACCGGTCCGGCCAGCTGGTCCGCCGTAGCGCCGGCGTCGTGGTCGGCGAGCCGTGCGGCGGTGTCTGCCACGTCGGGCGGGATCGGGTTGGTCACGTTGATGCCGATCCCGACGGTGACCCAGGCCAGCCGGTCCCCGCGCCATCGCGCCTCGCAGAGGATCCCGCCCAGCTTCCGCTCGCCCAGCATCAGGTCGTTGGGCCACTTGAGCCGGATCCTGGCCACCGTGTGCGCCTCGAGCGCCGCCGCCACCGCGAGTCCCACCCGGAGGCTCAGCACCTCCGCGGCCGCGGCCACCCCCGGCCGGCAGAGGACGCTCATCCAGACCCCGCCCCGCGGCGCGTGCCAGGCCCGGCCCCGCGTCCCCCGCGCCTGCACCTGCTCCTCGGCCACGATCGCCGTGCCGTGCGGCGCGCCGTCCTCGCCCAGCTGGTGCACCAGGTCCTGCGTCGAGCCGGCGCGGGCCATCCGCGTGAGCGGCACCGTGGCCCCCTGGGCGCCCGCGCCTAACGGTAGAGCCACAGCAGGAACGCCGCGAACGCGATCCGGTACCACGCGAAGGCGGTGAAGCTGTGGCCGGACACGTACTTGAGGAAGGCCCGGACCACGACGACCGCGGACGCGAACGCCGTCAGGAAGCCGACGGCGAACGGCGCGACATCCACTCCGCTGAGCCCGTGGCGCCCCTTCCAGAGCTCGTAGAGCGTTGCGGCGAACATCACCGGGATGGCCAGGAAGAACGAGAACTCGGTCGCGGCGACGCGGGTCAGGCCCAATGAATACCCGCCGAGGATCGTGGCTGCGGAGCGCGAGGTGCCGGGGATGAGCGAGAGCACCTGCGCCATCCCCACGCCGAGCGACGCCCGTGCAGGTACCGCGCTGGCGTCGGTGACGGTGGGCGTGGGGTGGAACCGCTCGATGATCAGGATCAGCACCCCGCCCACCAGGAACGCCCACGCCACCACCTGGGTGGAGAAGAGGTGCGCCGTGATCCAGTGGTTGAGCAGGAGCCCGATCACGGCCGCCGGAAGGAACGCGATGAAGAGCGACGCGGCGAAGGCGTTGCTCGCGGGGTCGCGGCCGAACCCGCGCGCCTCCGCCAGCAGGCGATCGCGGTAGATCCAGACCACGGCCAGGATGGCGCCGAGCTGGATGAAGATCTCGAAGGTCTTGGCGTCGTCGCCGGTCCAGCCGAGCCAATCGCCGGCGACGATCAGGTGGCCGGTGGAGGAGACCGGCAGGAACTCGGTGATCCCCTCGACGACGCCGAGGATCGCCGCCTTCACCGCGAGCGGAAGTGCCGTCATCCACGTCATGCCAGGACCTCGCGATAGAGCGATTCGTACTGCGGGACAACGGTATCGGCGGCGAAGTGCGCGGCGCGCGCGACCGCGGCGGCGCGCATCGCGGCCAGCCGGTCGGGGGAGCGGAGGAGGTCGACCGCGCGGCGGCCCATCGCCTCGACCGAGCCGGGGGGCTCGAGGATGCCGTTGACGCCGTCCTCCACCACTTCGGGGATCCCGCCGGCCCGGCTGGCGATCACCGGCACGCCGCAGGCCATCGCCTCGAGCGCCGCGAGCCCGAACGACTCGCTCTGGCTCGGCAG
>DASYXP010000154.1:0-3479 GCA_035934835.1 Gemmatimonadales bacterium
GCGCAGGACGACCACCTCAAGGCGTACGGCGTCACCTTCCGGATGCTGCAGCGGGGCGGGCGCGGCGAATGGCTCCTCAACTACCGGGGCGGCTCGTTCCTCCTGCCGGGCGACGTGGCGACCGCGCGCGACGCGGGGCTCGCGGGCGTGCGGGTGGAGCCGCTCTCGAATGGGGATGCTCCCGCGATCAAGGCCGGGATGGCGCACGACAACGCCGACGCCATCCCGCTCGAGAAGGTGCCCCGGGTGGCGGTGTACGTGCCGCCCGATGCGCCCCCCTGGGACGACGCCGTCACGATGGCGCTGCAGTATGCCGGGATCGACTTCGCCAAGGTGTGGGACGCCGAGGTGATGGGCGACGGGCTCGTGGCCTACGACTGGATGCACCTGCACCACGAGGACTTCACCGGGCAGTACTCGAAGTTCTACCTCAACTACGCCAACGCGCCCTGGCTGCAGGAGATGGTGCGGATGCAGCTCGCGATGGCGCGGAAGCTCGGGTTCCCGAACGTGCCGGCGGCCAAGCGGGCGGTGGCCCGGCGGATCCGGGCGTTCGTGGAGCGGGGCGGGTTCCTCTTCGCGATGTGCACCGCCACCGAGACGCTCGACCTGGCGCTCGCGAGCGAGCACGTGGACATCGCGGCCAGCTTTGCCGACGGCACGCCGATGGACCCGCAGGCCTCGTCGAAGATGGACTGGAGCCAGGCCCTCGCGTTCCAGGACGCCCAGCTCGAGCTGAGCCCCACTGTGCCGGAATTCTCCGACATCGACGGGCACCAGGTCAATTCGCTCACCCGGCGCCAGCCCCTCGGCTCGTTCACGCTCTTCCCGTTCAGCGCCAAGATCGACCCGGTCAACACGATGCTGGTGCAGAACCACCGGAGCGTGATCCCCGACTTCTACGGGATCACGACGTCATTCCGCCGCGACCGGGTCAAGCCGGGGGTGACGGTGCTCGCCGAGGAGCCGGGCGCGCCGTGGGTCAAGTACATCCACGGGGAGCGCGGGGAAGGGACGTGGACCTTCTTCGGTGGCCATGACCCGGAGGATCCCGAGCACCAGATCGGCGACCCGCCCACCGACCTTTCGCTCCACCCGCACTCGCCGGGGTACCGGCTGATCCTCAACAACGTCCTCTTCCCGGCGGCCAGGAAGCGGGAACTGAAGACCTGAGGAGGTTGCCGCCCGGCCCGGCGGGCGTTAACGTCTGCCGGTACCCGCGCCGGGGCACCGGCGCTCCCTCCCCCCTGACCCCACATCCACGAATGCGCCGACTGGTATCGCTCGCGGTGCTGGTGCTGCTGTCCGCCCCGCTCACTGCGCAGGGCCCGGGTGATTTCCCCTTCGCGAACGGCGACCCGACCGTCGACCCGGACACGATCTACCGCCTTGCCCTCGACCCCGCCGCCCATCCGGGCGAAACCTCCGCGCTCCTGCTCGACGACGGCGTCGTCCGGGTCGAGGCCGATGGCCGGATCACCGAGACGTATCGTCAGGTCGTCCAGGTCCTGACCGAGGACGCCGTGAGCGACCAGCAGGAGTGGTCGTTCTCGTGGCACCCGGGGCATGAGCGGTTCCACCTCAACTGGATCAAGGTGGTCAAGCCCGACGGCACGGTGATCTCGTCGGGACCCGCGCACCAGCAGGAGACCGACGTTCCCGCCGAGATGGGCGACCCGGTCTACTCCGACACCCACGAGCTGCGAGTGTCGCTGAGCGGCGTGGCCGTCGGCACGCTGGTGGACTACAGCTACACCTCCGAAGACTTCAAGCCGTTCCTCCCCGGGGACTTCTTCCTCACGTGGTCGGTGGCCAACGGACGGACCACGGAGCGTTCGCGGTACGTCGTGGACCTGCCGGCCGGGATGAAGCCGCGGATCCGGGAGGAGAACCTCGATATCCCGCGCACGGTGGTGGTGGCCCACGGTCGGCAGGTGCTCACGTGGGCGGCGCACGACCTGGCCCGGGTCAAGGGCGAGTCGTTCGCCACCTACGACTCGAACACGGTGGTGAGCTCCATCGACATCGCGTCGCCGGAGACGTGGGGCGACATCGGCCAGTGGTATGCGGGCCTCGCCCGCGACCGGTATGCGATCACGCCGGCGGTGACCGCCAAGGTGCACGAGCTCGTGGCCGGCGCGCGGACGCTCGACGACTCGATCCGTGCGGTGCACAAGTATGTGGCGCAGGACGTCCGGTACATCTCGATCGCGCTCGGCATCAGCGGATACCGCCCGCGCCTGCCCGATTCGGTGATCGCCACCGGGTTCGGGGATTGCAAGGACAAGGCGACCGTGTTCGTCACGGCGCTGCGGGCGATGGGCGTGAAGGCCGACCCCGTGCTCCTCAGCTCCAATGGCCACGTCGTCACCACGCTCCCGTCCATCAACCAGTTCGACCACGAGATCGCCGTCGTGCACACGGCGGGCGGCCCGGTCTACACCGACCTCACCGCCGAATACCGGCCGTATGGCGAGCTGCCGGTCGTGGAGCAGGGGGAGTTCGGCCTGGTGGTCCACACCGACGGGTCCGTCGATGAGGTCCGCTTCCCGTCGTCCCCGCCGGACCTCAACGTCGACAGCGTCCTGGTGAGCGGCACCGTCACCCCGGATGGCAAGTTCAACGGCTGGTTCGAGCAGCGCGCCGCCGGATCGCCGGCCACGGACCTGCGGGAGCGGTTCGCGACGCCGTACGATTCGACCGATCGCGCGAAGTTCATGCAGTCGCTCGCCACGAACTGGTTCCTCGGCGCCCGCGGCGACAGCCTCCGGCTCTTCAACGGGAAGGACTTCGCGGCCCGGCCGGAGGTGCGGATGGCCATCCTGGACGGCACGGCCATCGAGCAGTCGGGCGATACCCGCTACCTCCGTTTCCCCTTCGGGGACGTGAGCGGGCTCGCGACGCTGGCCGATCGGGTGGAGAACGATGGCCCTCGGCGATTCCCGATCGATGCATCCGCCGTGCTGGGTGCGTCGGCGGAGTACAGCGAATTCCGGGTCAGGCTGCCGGCCGGATGGACGGTGGACCTCCCGACGGACGTCCGCCAGGCCGGCCCCTTCGGGAGCTACGCCTCGCACTACGCGTTCGATCACGGGACGCTGCTGCTCACCCGGGAGATCGTCGGCGCCCGGGGCATCTACCGGCCGGCGAAGCTTCCCGAGCTGACGGCGTGGCTCCGGGCCGTGGCGCGGGACAACGTGCACTTCATCGTGGTCCACCGGGCGGCCGGCGCAGCGCCCTGACGCGCGGGGCGCTCGGGAAGGCGGGGCCGCTCCGTTAGATTGCGCGGATGCGGCCCCGTTCCATTCCCCCCGCGGCCCGACCCGCCGAGCAGCATCCCCGCCTCCCCGACCAGGTCCGTACGCTCATCGCCGACGAGATCGCGTCGGCGCACGGGCGGGAAGTGGCGTTCACCGCGACGGTGGACCCCGACGGCGTGCTCGTCGCGGTGCGGGCGGTGGCGCGGGGCCGGGTGGACC
>DASYXP010000158.1:0-1668 GCA_035934835.1 Gemmatimonadales bacterium
CAGCGTGTCGGAGAAGTCGAGCGAGATCACGTTCAGCAGCAGGTCGCCGATGCTCGGCGCCTCGGTGCGGAGCACGCTCTCGACGCAGCCGGTGCACTCCTGCAGCTGGAGCCAGACGACGCTCGGACGCTTCTGGGACGCCAGCGCACGGGCCACCTGGGGTGCGGCCGCTCGGCTGAGGCCGAGGATGGCGGACATCTGCCCGCAGAAGAGGAGGAAATCGCGGCGGGACACGCCGTTCTGCTGGAGATACTCGCCGAGGGGTTCGCCTTCGGGCCAGGGATGGGGCTGGGGGCCGAGCATGCGCACGCTCCACTCGGCCGCTGGGGGGTGGCTTCGGGCGGGCTCAGGATGCTCGTCCATCGGCAGGGGAACGCGGCCGATCGAGCCGGATTGTATGGGAGAACGACTAAGGGGGGGATGAAGGAACGGTGAAGCGACGCTCAGGGAACGGTGGTCACTCCCGCTTGGACCGGAAAAACCCCTTGAGAAGGTCGCCGCACTCCTCCGCCAGCACGCCGGTGAGCACTTCCGGTCGATGGTTGAGGCGCGGGTGGCGGAGGAGGTCGTGCACCGATCCCGCCATCCCCGCCCGCTGGTCGAAGGCGCCGAAGACGACCCGCCGGATGCGCGCCAGGACGATGGCACCGGCGCATTGTGCGCACGGCTCGAGGGTCACGTAGAGCGTCGCATCGAGGAGGCGCGGGCCGTGGCCGTGGCGCATCGCGTGATGGATGGCCAGGAGCTCGGCATGGGCGGTCGGGTCCTTCCGGTGGATGGTCTCATTGTGCGCCTCCGCGAGGGTCTCCCCCTCGTGGATGATGACCGCGCCGACCGGCACCTCGTCGCGCACGGCTGCGGCGCGCGCCAGCCGGAGTGCCGCCTCCATCCCGGCCAGGTCGCCGGCAGAGGGCGCGGACCTACGCACTGGCCGCCTCCGGGCGCCCCGCCTGCCGGCTGAACGACAGCTCCTTGCCCGCCACACCGACCCGCACGGTATCCCCCGGCTGGTACTTCCCCTCGAGCACGGCGAGCGCCAGCGGGTTCTGGAGCCGCTGCTGGATGACGCGCTTGAGGGGCCGGGCACCGAAGACGGGGTCGTACCCCTCGCCGGCGACGAGTGCCCGCGCTTCCGGAGTGACCGACAGCGTGAGCTGGCGCGCAGCCAGGAGCTGCGAGAGCTTCCCGAGCTGGAGCTCGACGATCTTCCCGATCTCCTCGCGGTCGAGGGGATGGAACACGATGACCTCGTCCACCCGGTTCAGGAACTCCGGCCGGAAGTGCAGGCGCAGCTCCTCCCGCACCGAGCGCTCGACCTGCCCCCACGCTTCTGCGCCCGCCTCCGCCCCGGCCTCGACGATGAGGTGGCTGCCGAGGTTGCTGGTCATGATGATGACCGTGTTCCGGAAGTCCACCACCCGGCCCTGGCTGTCGGTCAGGCGGCCGTCGTCGAGGATCTGGAGCAGGATGTTGAAGACGTCGGGGTGCGCCTTCTCGATCTCGTCGAAGAGCACCACGCTGTAGGGCCGGCGCCGGATGGCCTCGGTGAGCTGGCCCCCCTCCTCGTACCCCACGTACCCGGGGGGCGCGCCGATCATCCGCGCCACAGCGTGCTTTTCCATATACTCCGACATGTCGAGCCGGACCATCGCCCGCTCATCGTCGAAC
>DASYXP010000162.1:0-2117 GCA_035934835.1 Gemmatimonadales bacterium
AGCGACCGGACGGGCCGGGCGATACTCAAATTCACGCCGGAATGACCCGGACTACGCCCCCACCCGCTGCCACGTGCGGTCGAGCGTGCCCCGCGCCGCCTCGCTCAGGTCCCCCCGCACCGCGTCCACCACCGCCGTCACGTCATCGCGCGTGGCGCCGGCGTTGAGCGCGCCCCGCAGGTGGGAATGGAGCTGGTGCGGCGTGTCGAGCGTCGCCACCATCGCCACCATGCAGAGTTCCCGCTGGCGGAGCGTGAGCCCGGGGCGGGAGAGCGTCCGGCCATACCCCTCGGTGATCATCCACGCATCGAGCGCCGGGTGGAGCTTCCGCACCGCCTCGCGAAGCCGTTCGTAATTCACGCCATACACCGCTCGGCAGGTCCGCTCCCCCGCCCTGGTCCACGCCGCGTGGTTCACATAGTCCGTGCCTGCATCCGGCGTCCCGCTCACCCCTGACCGCTCACCGCTCACCGCCCGCCACGCCCGCATCGCCACCAGGGTGCGGGGGAACCCGACCACCACGATGGCCTGCAGGATCAGTTCTTCGATCCACGCGGGCGGCGTTCCGGCCACGCGGGTCTCCTCGATCGCGGAGGCGAGCCGGTCCTCGCCGCCGAGCGCGACGGCAGCGGACAGGCGGGCGAGGGCGCGTTCGGGGGGTGGGAGGCTCAAGGGTAGGGCCTCCCGCACCCGCTCTGCCTCACCCCCTTACCCCCTCTCCGTACAACGGAGAGGGGGAATCCCACGCGCACCACGTCGTGTCCCGCCGGTGGAGGCAGATCATCTCCCACTCTCCGTTGTACGGAGAGGGGGTCGGGGGGTGAGGCGCACCGTACCGAGAGGGGGTCGGGGGGTGAGGCGCACGTCACGGTGCTAGCCGCCCATCCGCCCTGACCTCTCCCGTCACCACCCCGCGCGTATTCCGGATCTTCATCGTCGCGTGCTGGGGCACCCGCACACTCGCGAGCGCGCCATCCACGCCCAGCGTCGGGAGCACCTGGTCGAGCACCGCGACGAGCGCGATCGTTGCCGAACGCATGTCGCCATCTTCCACCTTGAGCGCGATCCCGACGCCCTTCCCCACCGCCGATGCGCAGAAGATCCCCTCGGCGCCGACCTTGACGATGAGCTGACCGGGATAGGCGCGCATGAGATCGGTATCGGGGCGGCCGGTGCCGGCGATGAGCTCGGGGTGCGCCAGCATCGCGGTCCGGAGCCGCTGGGCGGCGGGGTGGTCGCTGGCGCCAAGTCGGGCGTAGGCGCGCGCCATCGAGGAGAGGGGAACGGCAAAGTTGGCGGCGGTGCAACCGTCGACGCCGAGTCGGATCTGCGAGACCGGGATGTCGGTCCACTCGGCGACCGCCTTGAGGATGCGCTCCTGGACCGGATGACCGGCGGCGTTGTAGCCCGCGGTGGGCCAACCGTGGTGCCTGGCGAGCGCCAGCATCCCGCTGTGCTTCCCGCTGCAGTTGCTCCAGCGTGGCGTGGGGGTAAGGCCCTGCTTCGTCACCTGCGCCGCGACCTCGGCGCCGAGGGGGGGATGCGGTCCGCAGGCGAGGTCGGCCTCGGTGCAGCCGATCTTCTTGAGGCAGCCGTCGGTGACCTCGAGATGGACCTTCTCGCTCGAGTGGGAGGCGCAGGTCAGGGCGATCTCGGACTCGGAGAGCTTCCACCGGTCGGCGGCGCCGTCCTCGACCAGCGCCAGCGCCTGGAACGGCTTGGCCGCCGAGCGCCAGTAGGTGACCATCTCCGGATCGCCGGCCGAAGCGACGAGTCCACCCTGCGGTCCATGCGGCCGTTCACGCGCCGCACGCGGCTCTTCACCCGGCAGTTCACGCGCCCCCCTCACCACCGCCACCGACACGCGATGCACCGACTCGACCAGGTCGCCGCGGGTGGAGATGATGGAGAAGGATGGCATGGGTCACAAGATAAGTAGGGGGTGGCCTGCGGCCACCCCGCTGTGAGTGGGGGTCGCCTGGCGTGTAACCGTCACCCCCGGCCCCTCTCCCGCACTTAACCCTCACCCCCAACCCCTCTCCCTGCGGGAGAGGGGAGGTGCGCCCAGAGCACCTTGGGGTCCGGTGTGCCCGGCGTGACAGCTTGCGGGACGCGTC
>DASYXP010000177.1:0-8548 GCA_035934835.1 Gemmatimonadales bacterium
GAAGAAGATCGTGATGCTGGAGCCGCGGAGGCTGGCCGCCCGTGCCGCCGCCACCCGGATGACCGAACTGGTGGCCCGAGGAGAGTTCCCCCTCTCCACGGACGTGGAGAGGGGGCGGGGGGGTGAGGAGAAGCGAGCAGGCCGATCCTTCACGTCGCTCAGGATGACGAAGGAGATGAAGCCGGATGGTGACGCAGCGCGCGACCCGCGACTCGCGACCGTCGGCGGCCTCATCGGCTATCGCATCCGCCGCGACACCAAGGTGAGCTCGGCCACGCGCATCGAGGTCGTCACCGAAGGGGTCCTCACCCGCATCCTCCAGCACGACCCTGCCCTCGAGGACTACGGCCTCGTGATTTTCGACGAGTTCCACGAGCGGAACCTGAACGGTGATCTGGGGCTCGCCCTCACGCTTCAGGCGCAGTCGCTGCTGCGGCCCGACCTCCGTATCCTCGTGATGTCGGCCACGCTCGACGGCTCGGCGGTGGCCGCCCTGCTCGACGACGCGCCGATCATCACCAGCGAAGGGAAGAGCTTCCCAGTCGAGACCCGCTGGATCCCCCGCCGCCAAGACCAGCGCATCGAGGCGGCCATGGCCTCCGCCATCCGTGACGCGCTCGAGCGCCACGACGGCGACCTCCTCGCCTTCCTTCCGGGTGCCAGGGAGATCCATCGGACCCGGGAGCTCCTCGCCGAGAGCCCGCTCACCGCTGACCGCTCACAGCTCACCGATACCATCCCGCTCTTCGGCATGCTCCCCCAGGCGGAACAGGACCGCGCCATCCGGCCGAGCCCGGCGGGACGACGCAAGGTGGTGCTTGCGACCTCGATCGCCGAGACGAGCCTTACCATAGACGGGGTGACGGTCGTGGTGGACTCGGGGCTTGCCCGTGTCCCCCGCTTCAACCCCGGCTCCGGGATGTCCCGTCTGGCCACCATCCGCGTTCCCCGCGCCTCCGCCGACCAGCGCCGCGGCCGGGCGGGCCGCACGTCGCCGGGCACCTGCTACCGACTCTGGGCCCAGGCCGAGGAGCCAGGACTCATTCCACGTGCGATGCCGGAGATCCTCGAAGCCGACCTGGCGCCCCTGGCGCTCGACCTTGCCGCCCAGGGCGTTGCCGATCCGCTCGCCCTCCGCTGGCTCGATCCGCCCCCCGCCGGCGCCTTTGCCCAGGCGCGTGAACTCCTCCGCGAACTCGGCGCCATCGACGCCCCCGGCGCCATCACTCCGCACGGGCACCTGATGGCGGCGCTCCCGGTCCATCCGCGGCTGGCGCATATGGTCATCCGCGCCAGGGACGCGGGGCTCGGCGAGCTCGGTGCCCAGCTGGCTGCACTCCTCGAGGAGCGGGACATCCTCCGCGGCGGCGGCGGGCCCCCCGATCCCGACATCGAACTCCGCGTCCACGCCCTCCGTGATCGAGATGTCGCGCCGAACGTCGACCGCGATGCGCTCCACCGCGTCCGTACGGAGGCGAAGGCGCTGCTCGAGTTGATCGGGCGCACCCCCTCTCCACGGACGTGGAGAGGGGGACGGGGGGGGACCAAGAGCGACGGGACGTTGGAGGCCAGTGGCGGGTCGCCGCAGGCGACCCCCGCTGCCCTCCTCGCCTTGGCGTACCCCGACCGTGTCGGCCGGCGCCGCGAGGGCCAGCGGGGCCGATTCACGCTCCGCAACGGCACCGGTGCGTGGACCGACTCACCGTCGTTCGTGAACGCCGAGTGGATCGTGGCGGCCGAGACCGACGGCGACCCGCGTGACGCCAGGATCCATCTCGGCGCCGCACTCGACGAGGCGGAGGTGCTGGAGCTCTTCGCCGACCAGGTAGTGGAAGAGGATCGTGTCGCCTGGGACCCGTCGCTCGGCGCCGTGTCCGCGCGGCGGGAGCGGCGCCTCGGCGCCATCGCTTTGGGCAGCGCGCCGATCCGCGAGCCTGATCCTTCGCTCATCGCCGCGGCGATGACCGATGCCATCCGTCGCGACGGGCTCTCGCTGCTGCCCTGGGGCGACGCCGCGACGAACACCCGCCAACGGCTAGCGTTCCTCCACTCGATCGACCCCGCCTGGCCCGACGTGTCGGATCGGGCGCTGCTCGAGCGGCTCGATGACTGGCTCGGCCCCGCGCTCGGCGCCATCCGCCGCAAGGGCGACCTGGCCCGGCTCGACCTCGATGCGGCGCTGCGCTCGACGCTCGACTGGAAGCGCCTGCAGGCGCTCGACGAGCTGGCACCGACGCACGTGAGCGTGCCGAGCGGGTCCAGGATCGCGGTGGATTACGGCGACCCCGCGGCGCCGGTGCTCGCGGTCAAGCTGCAGGAGGTGTTCGGGTGGAGCGACACGCCGAGGATCGGCGGCGGGAAGGTGCCGCTGACGCTGCACCTGCTCTCGCCGGCGCGGCGGCCGATCCAGGTCACCCGCGACCTCGCGAGTTTCTGGCGCAACGCATATTTCGAGGTGCGGAAGGACCTGCGCGGCCGGTACCCGAAGCATCCGTGGCCCGAGGATCCGCTCTCGGCCACCCCGACCCGACGGACGAAGAGGCGGCAATGATCGAGCGAATGACGCGGAGTCGCGGCCCTCATCGGAGTCATCCTGAGGGTGCAACGCACCCGAAGGATCTCTTCGTTGTGCGCCGAGAGATCCTTCGGGGCCTCCGGCCCCTCAGGATGACTCCGATGGGGAATGTTGCTCCGTGCCCAGGGCAGGGCTCCGAGTGAGCGCCAACTCACCGTTCGTGCTCTTCGAGGCCTGCGTCGAAAGCATGGCAGAGGCCGTGGCGGCGGAGCGGGGAGGCGCGGGACGGATCGAACTCTGCGTCGATCTTGCCATCGACGGCACCACGCCGCCCGCGGCGATGATCGGTGAGGTGTGTCGCGCCGTGAAGATCCCCGTGATGGTGCTCGTCCGGCCGCGGGGCGGGGACTTCCACTATTCGCCGCACGAGGTGTCAGCGATGTGCGAGGATATCGGGCGGGCACGGTCGCTCGGGGCCGCGGGTGTAGTGATCGGTGCGCTGGCCGCCGATGGTGGCATCGACCGCGCGGTGACGGAGTGCCTCGTGAAGGCAGCGCGACCGATGTCCATCACCTTTCACCGCGCATTCGACGTGGTGCCGGACCGCATCGTGGCGCTGGAGACGCTCATCGCGCTGGGCGTCGACCGGGTGCTCACTTCTGGCGGAGCGACGACCGCGGAGGTGGGTGTTCCGGAGCTGACGCGCCTCGTGGAACGCGCAGCAGGCCGGATCGGCATCCTGGCCGGCGGACGGGTCCGCGCCGAGAACGTGGGGGCGATCGTGCAGGCCACAGGCGTCCGCGAGGTCCACGCCCATACCGACGCCGCAGCAATGCTGAAGGCCTTGCGTCGGTAGCGCCTTGCCTTTCCTGCTATTCCGCCGCTTTCCTTGGCTTTCCTTAGCTTTCCCCCGCTTTCCTTAGCTTTCTCCCGCTTTCCTTAGCTTTCTCCCGCTTTCCTGTGCTTCCGCTCCCCGCTCGGCCGTCCCCGCGACTATAATCCAAGCCCATTTCCTGTCACCGTAGGAGATCCCGTGCGAGTCCGACTTCGCGCGCTGCTGGCCATTGCCCTCGTGTCCGGATGCGGCGGCTCGACCGGCCCCACCAAGGCGGCCCCCTCCGCGCCCGTCCGCCAGCTATCATCGGGGGGCGATGTGAGCTGTGCCGTCACCGCCGACAGCACCGCCTGGTGCTGGGGGCGAGGCTTCGGTCCCAAGCCGGCGGTCTGGGCGTCCGGCACCAAGTTCCGTTGGGTGTCGGTGGCGCTTTCGGGCGCTCCTGCCGGTTACGTGTGCGGCGTCGCGGTGAGCGGCCAGACCCTCTGCCAGGGGACAGCCACGGTCGACTCGTCCGGGTCGTGGGCGCTCGGCGCGGTGCCGACGCCGCTCGTCAACGACACCGTCATCGACACCGTGAGTGCCGGCGGGTCGCATGTCTGCGGCGTGAATGCCGCGCACGCCATCTGGTGCTGGGGGCAGTACGCTGCGGGCGTGCGGGGCGACAGTGTTGTGCCGGCGGCGCGTGACAGCTTCGACGTGCCGAGCAAGGTGGCGGGCGGGATCAGCTGGGCGCAGGTCGCCGCCGGGACCGACCACACCTGCGGGCTTGCAAGCAATGGGGCCGTCTATTGCTGGGGGAAGGCGACGCAGGTCGGCGTCGGCGACACCACGCAGTACGCCTCGTTCGACACCACCTGCAATGTCAGCGCGGGGGGCTCGGGGCGGTGCGCGTACGCGCCGCTGGCGGTGGCAGGCGTGCCGTCCTCGATCAGGCTGGCGAGCAGCGGCACCACCACCTGTGCCATCACGTCGAGTTACACGCTCTGGTGCTGGGGATACGTCGGGCCCACGGCGGGGAATGCCGGCCAGGTCCCGGCCGCGATGCCGATCAGCACGGTGGCCACGAGGGTGGCGGTGGGGAGCCTGGGCGGGTACTGCATCATCTCCCCCGCCGGGGATATCTACTGCGGGTCGCTGGGGTCGGCGCCGGCGATCGTGCAGGGCGGGCTCAAGTTCACCGACGTCTCCGCCGGCTCGGACCACGCCTGCGGCATCGGCGCGGGCGGGTACCTGTACTGCTGGGGCCAGAACGGCAGCGGTCAGCTCGGCGTCGGCGACAGCACCGCGCGGAGCCTCCCGACGCAGGTGGTCATCCCGATCCCGTAGCGGCGGTGTAGCACTCCCGGCACTCGAGCTCGGTGCCGATCCGGCCCGCCCGGCCCGCCGCGGTGGTCACCCACGCGCGGACCTGCCAGGGCGGGTCGTGTCGTACGTGCTGGGCGTGGCCGCACTCGAGCTCCGCCACCCAGTGTCCTTCCTCGTCCTGATGGAATCCCGTGATCCGGCGTTGCCGTGTCACATCCCGACCATCTGCAGTGCCCATTTCCTGCCGTAGTACAGACCGACGCCACCCATGATGCCCGAGATGATGAACGCGGTGGTCGATCCGACGAACCCGCCGAGCCACCAGCCGAACGCGCCGGCCGCAGTGCTGCCGACCAACCCTCCCAGCCAGCCGAGCGTCTTCAAGAGCGCCTCCTGGAGTATGTGAGGATCTGGGATGATGGGACCACGGAGGACACGGAGTTGCACGGAGAGGCACGGAGGAAGGGCACATGTGGTGGTCTTGCGGGCGGGGTCCCGTTCGCGAGATCATACCGCACGCAGTTCTCCGTGTGTCTCCGTGATCCTCCGTGTCGTCCGTGGTCCCACCTTCGGATCTTACGGCGCTTCGAGGCGTGAGCGTTGCCGCCAGAACAGGCACACCGGCACCCCGATGGCCAGGAACCCGGCGCCGATGAGCGCGTTGCCCGGGTTCGACGTGATGGTGCCCACCAGCACGTACACCGAGGCCAGGATGAACACCGCGGTGCTCCACGGATGGAGCGGGGTGCGGACCGTCACCGCCGCGTCCCGGCCCGCGGCAAGGTCCTGTCGGCGCAGCACGAAGAGCGCCACGGCATTGCTGCCGAAGAATATCCAGTCGGCAAAGACCACGTAATCCAGCAATTGCCCGTAGGTGCCGGAATACAGGAGGATGATGCCCCACACCCCCTGCGCGACCAGCGCGATCACGGGGGTCCGGAAGGTCGGGTGCAGGCGCGAAAATCCCGCAAAGAAGAGCCCGTCGGCCGCCGTGGCCTGGTAGACCCGTGGCGTCACCAGGATGACGAGGTTGAGGAACCCGAAGGTCGAGATCACGATCCCGGCGGTGATCAGCGTGCGGCCAGCGGCGCCGAGGTAGATCTCCATCGTCTCGGCGGCGGGCGCGGTGCTCGCGGCAAGCCCGTCGGCGCCGAGGGCCCGGAGGTAGGCGAGGTTGACCGTGAGGTACACCACCACCACCGCG
This sequence comes from Gemmatimonadales bacterium, assembly GCA_035934835.1. Lineage (GTDB taxonomy): Bacteria > Gemmatimonadota > Gemmatimonadetes > Gemmatimonadales > GWC2-71-9 > CAMLHU01. Next base: position 5,863 of record DASYXP010000177.1, read on the forward strand.
ATCACGCCGAGGACGAGGGCGCGCGGGAGGTTTTTCTCGGGATCGCGCAGCTCCTCGGCCACGAAGTTGGTCTGTTGCCAGCCGCCGAAGGCGAAGAGCACCGGCACCAGCGCCGCGCCCATGGCCAGGATGGCGGCGCCGAGGGTCGCGGGAGGGGGCGCCGCCGCGGTGCAGGTGCCGCAGACGTGGGGGTGGATCGGCGCGAGCGCCAGCCCGGCAATGACCAGGACCGCGATCGCCGCGAGCTTGAGCACGGTGAAGACGTTCTGGGTCCAGGCGCCGGGGCGGATGCCGATGATGTTGACGCCCGTCAGGAGCGCGATCGCCGCGGCGGCGAGCGGCTTCTCGAGTGCCGGCGGGAGCCCGAGCAGCGCCCCGGCGTAGGTCGAAAAGGTCACCGCCACCGCGGCGATGGCCCCGGTGGCCGTCATCAGGAAGAGCGTCCACGGATAAAGGAAGGCGTAGACCGGCCCGAAGGCGTCGCGCAGGTAGACGTACCCGCCCCCGGCGCGCGGCCGCCGCTGGCCCAGCTCCGCGAAGATGAAGGCGCCGATGAGCGCCACCACCGCGCCAAGTCCCCACGCCAGCAGGGTGAGCCCCGCCGTACCGACCCGCTGGGCCACGATCGCCGGATTGAGGAAGATCCCCGAGCCGATGATCCCGCCGATCACGAGCATCGTGCCGGAAAAGAGGCCCAGCGAGCGGCGATACGTCACGGGCGTGGTCATCGGGTTCCTTGGCATTGGTGACCGGTCTGTGGGACCTCGGAGGGCGAGGAGGACACGGAGAATCACGGAGGACTGCAATCGTTGTGGTCTCGCGACCGTAACTCCGTCCGGTCGACCACATCCCCAAGCTGTTCCCCGTGCCTCTCCGAGACCTCCGTGTACTCCGTGGTCCCACCTGCTCAGCTGAGCCCGACGAGCTTGGCGCTCGCGTCCCAGAGCCGCGCCTGAAGCGCGGCATCCTCGGAGGGCGGCTCCGTCGGCGCCGGCTTGAACCGTTTGTAGTAGACGCCGGTGACGCCTTCGACGTCGGCGGCTGACGCCAGCCGGATGAGCGGCGCCGCGCCGCGCTCGGGCGTGATCATGAACCACTGCATCACCCGCACGATCGGCCGGGCCACGCCCTTGGCCGCGTCCCAGATGCCGGTATCGACGGTGCCGGGGTGCACCGCCGTGACCGTGACACCGCTCCCGGAAAGCCGGCGCGCCAGGTCATGGGTGAACATGATGTTCTGCATCTTGGTCTGGCCGTACGCCCGGAAGGTGCTGTAGCGCCGCTCGTTCTGCAGGTCGTCGATGTCGAATGTCCCCACCCGGTGCGCCTCCGAGGCGACGTTCACGATCCGGGCGGGCGCCGACGCCTTGAGCAGGTCGAGGAGGAGGTTGGTCAGGAGGAAGGGCGCCAGGTGGTTGACCGCGAGCGTCAGCTCGATCCCGTCGCGCGAAAGCGCCCGCCCCGTCGTGGCGCCGCCGGCGTTGTTGACGAGGACGTGCAGCCGGTCGGTGCGCGCCCGCACCTCGGCCGCGAGCGCCCGGACGTCGGCGAGCGACGCGAAGTCGGCCCGGACACCCTCGACCTGCCCCCCGCTCGTGGTACGCAGCTCCGCGACCGTCGCCTCGAGCCTGGCGGGATTCCGGCCGTGCACCAGCACCCGCGCCCCCATCCGCGCCAGCTCACCCGCCGTGACCTTCCCGATCCCCGACGTGGCGCCGGTGACGAGCGCCGTGCGGCCCTTCAGTTCATCGGTCATTGCCTGCCCTTGCATATGGGACCACGGAGGGCACGGAGCTGCACGGAGACACACGGAGAACCGCAGCTAGTGTGGTCTCACGGACGGAGTCCCGCCCGGGAGGCCACATCACAGGGTTGTTCTCCGTGCCTCTCCGTGACCTCCGTGCTCTCCGTGGTCCCACGTCAGCTGGTTCGAGGTGAAGGCTGCCGGCGCTCCAGCCACCACGCCACCAGCGCGAACACGATATACGCGGCCAGCGCGCTCACCCCGACCACCGCCATGCTCGGCGGGGGCGGCGCGAAGGCGTTGCCGTACTGCACCGCGAGCAGCGCCGCACCGAACACCCAGTATCCCCAGCGCCCGCCCTTCGCCAGCCCCGAGAGCCAGATGCCGCCGAGCAGCACGGCGATCTCCGCCGCCGCCGCCGCACCGGCGTGGTTCCAGAGGCCGAGCCCGACCTTGTCCTGGTCGCCCCAGAGCGGCAGGTCGTGCCCGTGGGTGACGAAGTCGAGGATCCAGTGGGAAAAGACCGTCGCGCCGAGGAGGATCGGCGCCCGCACCGGCCACTCGCGGCAGGTGATGTAGCGGACCACCGCGTAGAAGAGGACCGACCAGAAGATGGCGGTGAGGAGGCCGTGGGTGAACGGCATGTAGTAGAGGTCGAGCGGGCTCGCGGCCATGAACCCCGGCGCGACCCGCGCCTTCTCGATGCCGAGGAGGATGAAGGGCGCCCACAGCACATCGAGGAACTGCGCGGCCACGAACAGGAGCCAGAGGGGGATCCTCGGCTCCCACCGCTTGACCGCGAAGCTGACGCCGTAGTGCCCGACGAACATGGGGACCTCTATCGGTGGCGGGAGGTGTCCGGCAAGAGCGACCGGATCACTTCGGGAACTGCGCGAAGCCGACGGTGTTCCCGCCCGGTTCCTTCACGTAGAACTCGTCGCT
>DASYXP010000237.1:0-12644 GCA_035934835.1 Gemmatimonadales bacterium
GCAGCAGGGCGACGTGATCGTGGCCATCGACCGCACCCCGGTCCGGCGGGCCCAGCAGGTGGCCGACCTGCTCAACGCGATGCACCCGCGGGAGTCGATGCGCTTCTACCTGGAGCGCAGCGGCCGCATCGTCTACACCGACCTGGCCTTCCAATGACCGACGACCGCTACCGCTCCCCGCTCGGGACCCGCTACGCCTCGCCGGCGATGCAGGCGCTCTGGGGCGAGCCACATCGCATCGGGCTCTGGCGCCGGCTCTGGCTGGCGCTCGCCGAGGCGGAATCGGAGCTCGGGATCCCGGTGCCGGCCGAGGCACTGGCCGAGATGCGCGCGCACCTCGACGACGCCGACCTGGCAGAGGCCGCCCGGTACGAGCGCCGCTTCCGGCACGACGTGATGGCGCACGTGCACCAGTTCGGCGACCAGGCTCCCGCCGCGCGGCCCTGGCTCCACCTCGGCGCCACCAGCGCCTTCGTGACCGACAACGCCGACCTCGTCGTCCTTCGCGAGGGGATGCAGCTCATCCTCGGCCGGGTGCTGGCGCTCCTGGCGGCGCTCGAGGTCAAGGCCCGGCAGGCGCGCGCCCTGCCCTGCCTCGCGTACACGCATTTCCAGCCCGCCCAGCTCACCACCGTGGGCAAGCGAATGACGCTCTGGATGCAGGACTTCGCCATCGACGCCGAGGACCTGTGCGGCCGGATCGGCGCGCTTCGTTTCCGCGGCTGCCAGGGCACCACCGGCACCCAGGCGAGCTTCCTCGAGCTCTTCCACGGCGACCACGCCAAGGTGCGCGAGCTCGAGCGGCGCGTCACCGCCAAGCTCGGCTTCGCGGAGCAGTTCGCCGTCACCGGCCAGACGTACCCCCGCAAGGCCGACAGCCAGGTGCTCGACGCGCTGAGCGGCGTGGCCCAGTCGGCGGCCAAGATGGCGCACGACCTCCGGCTGCTGCAGCACGAAGGGGAGCTGCTCGAGCCGTTCGAGTCGGAGCAGATCGGCTCGAGTGCCATGGCGTACAAGCGGAACCCGATGCGCGCCGAGCGGATCGGGGCGCTGGCGCGTTTCGTCATCTCGCTCCAGGCCAACGGCGCCCACACCGCCGCCGCCCAGTGGCTCGAGCGCACCCTCGACGACAGCGCCAACCGCCGGCTCACGCTGCCGGAGGCGTTCCTGGCCACCGACGCCATCCTCGTCCTCGCGACCAACATCGCGACGGGGCTCGAGGTCCGCGAGCCGGTGATCGGCCGCCACGTGCGGGAACAGATGCCCTTCATGGCCACCGAGCGCTGGCTGATGCTGGCGGTCGAGAAGGGCGGCGACCGCCAGGCCCTGCATGAGGTCATCCGCCGCCATTCGCTGGCCGCGGCCGACCAGGTGGCCGCCGGCGGCGCGAACGACCTGATGGAGCGGCTGTCGGGAGATCCGGCGTTCAAGAAGATCCCCGTGGCCCGGCTCTCGGCCGAGCTCGAGCCCGCGCGCTACACCGGCCGGGCCGCCGAACAGGTCGGGGAATTCCTCGACGAGTTCCTGGCGCCGCTCCTGGAGCGGGCCCGGCCGCTCGCCGTGACGGCGCCGATGGCGGAGGTGCGGGTATGAGCGTGGTGACCCTGGCCGAGAGCCGCCTGCCGCTCCGCGTGCTGCGGCGGGGCAAGGTGCGGGAGGTCTACGAGGTCGACCCCGAGCACCTCCTCCTCGTGGCCAGCGACCGGGTGAGCGCCTTTGACGTGGTGATGCGCGAGCCGGTGCCGTGGAAGGGCGCCGTCCTCACCCAGATCAGCGCCTTCTGGTTCGGGCTCCTGGCGGACGTGGTGCCCTCGCACTTCGTGACCGCGCAGACCGACGAGATCATCGGGCGCATCCCGATGCTGCAGCCGCACCGCGCCCAGATCCTCGGGCGCGCCACCCTCGTGCGCCGGACGACGCCGGTCCCCTTCGAGTGCGTGGTGCGGGGCTACCTCTCGGGCTCGGCCTGGGGCGAGTACCGCGCCCGCGGGACGCTGGCGGGCGAGGCGCTCCCCGCCGGCCTGGTCGAGAGCGACCGGCTCGCGGCGCCGATCTTCTCCCCGGCCACCAAGGCCGAGAGCGGCCACGACGAGAACGTCACCTTCGAGCGGGTGGCCGGATCGCTGGGGGGTGAGGTGGCCGAGCGGCTGCGGGCCCTGAGCTTTGCCATCTACGACCGGGGCCAGGCCCACGCGGCGCAGTGCGGCATCATCGTGGCCGACACCAAGTTCGAGTTCGGCACCGACTCGGCGGGGACGCTGCGCCTCATCGACGAGGTGCTCACCCCCGACAGCTCCCGCTTCTGGCCCGCCGACCGCTACGCCCCCGGGGGGCCGCAGCCGAGCTTCGACAAGCAGCCGCTGCGCGACTACCTGGCCGGCCTGCGCGCATCCGGCCGGTGGAACGGCGAGGCGCCGCCGCCGGCCCTGCCGGCCGAGGTCATCGAGGCCACGAGCGTCCGCTACCGGGACGCCTTCTTCCGGCTCACGGGCCGGCCGCTGGAGGAGTCGCTCTGATGCGCATCGCGCGCGAAGGCTGGCCGTTCATCGTGGCGTTCTGGGCCCTGCTCCTCGGGTTCGTGCTCCTGCACTGGTGGTGGGCCGCCCTCCTCTGGGGGCTCGTGTGCCTCTGGGTGGTGGCCTTCTTCCGCGACCCCGAGCGCACCGGCCCGCGCGGCCCCCAGTACGTCATCGCGCCGGCCGACGGGCTCGTGGTGAGCATCGTCGACGTGGACGAGCCGAGCTTCCTCCACGGCAAGGCGCGCCGGGTGGCGATCTTCATGAACGTGTTCAACGTGCACGTCAACCGGTATCCGGCCGACGGCACCGTGGCGTACCGGCACTACAACCCGGGGCGCTTCCTCAACGCGGCCGACGAAAAGGCGAGCCTCGAGAACGAGCAGTCCTCGATCGGCCTGGAGACCTCGAAGGGCAAGATGCTCGTCCGCCAGATCGCGGGGCTCATCGCCCGGCGGATCGTGACCGACCACGCCGCTGGCACCTCGGTGCGCCAGGGCGAGCGGCTCGGGCTCATCCGCTTCGGGTCGCGGGTGGACCTCTTCCTTCCCCTTACCGCCCGGGTGCTGGTGCAGGTCGGCCAGAAGACGACGGCGGGGACCACCGTGGTGGCCGAATGGACCTGATGCCCCGGCGCCGCGGCCTGCCCCGCCCCAACATCGGCCGGGCGGTCGTCGTGCTGCCCAGCACCTTCACCCTCGGCAACCTCTTCTTCGGGATGTGGGCCATCGTCGCGGCCTACAACCGCAACTTCACCACCGCGGCGTGGTACGTGGTGTTCGCCGCCGTGCTCGACATGCTCGACGGCCGGGTGGCGCGGCTCTCCAAGACCGGCACCCGCTTCGGCGCCGAGCTCGATTCGCTGGTGGACGCCATTTCCTTCGGCGTGGCGCCGGCGATGATCATGTATTTCCTCGAGTTCTCCACCGCCGGGCGCTTCGCGTGGGTCATCTGCTTCGCGTACGTGGTGGCGGCGGTGCTGCGGCTGGCGCGCTACAACGTGCAGGCCGAGACCAAGCCCGCCGGCGGCAGCTGGTTCACCGGCCTGCCGTCCCCGGCGGCGGGGATGACGCTCGCCACCTGGTACCCGTTCAGCCAGACCGCGTTCTACCGCGACGTGCTGGAACCGATGAACCTCCCGCGCCCGGGGCTCACGGTCCTCATCGTGCTCGCCGCGGTGCTGATGGTGAGCAACGTGAAGTACCCCCGCTTCCCCGCCGCGGGGCTCCGGAGCGCCAGGGGGATCTTCGGCACGATCTTCACGCTCACGATCGTCGTCCTGGGCCTCACCTGGCCCGAGTACCTCTTCTTCCCGCTCGGCGTCACGTTCATGACATACGGGGTGCTCCGGGCCGGAGCGCTGGCGCTGTTCGATCGTCCCGAACCGGCGCTCGCGGGCCCCGGCCCGGCACGGGAGGACGACGACCTGAACGACGACGACGACGACGATGGCGCCGCCGCGCGCCGGGAGAACGACCTGTGACCTTCCACGTGCACGTGCGGGTGATGCCCCGCGCCGGCCTCCTCGACCCCCAGGGCCAGGCGGTGGAGACGGCGCTCCACGCCCTCGGCTTCAGCGGCGCCTCGGAGGTGCGGATCGGCCGGTCGATCACCTTCGGGCTCCGCGCCGCCTCCGCCGAAGACGCCACCGCCAAGGCCCGCCAGATGTGCGACAAGCTCCTGGCCAACCCGGTGACCGAGGACTTCGAGCTCCGGGTGGAGGAGGCCTGATGTTCCGCGCGGCGGTGATCCGCTTCCCCGGCAGCAACTGCGACCAGGACGTGCTCCAGGCCGCGGCGCGCGCGGGGGCGGACGCGTACTACGTCTGGCACCAGGACACCGACCTCCGCGCGGCGGACGCGGTCCTCCTCCCCGGCGGCTTCAGCTTCGGCGACTACCTCCGCTCCGGCGCCATCGCACGGTTCAGCCCGGTGATGCAGGCGGTCCAGCGCCACGCCGAGGCCGGCGGGCTGGTGCTCGGCATCTGCAACGGGTTCCAGGTGCTCTGCGAGGCGGGGCTCCTTCCCGGCGCGCTGATGCGGAACGCGCGGCTCACCTTCGCGTCCCGCCCGGTCACGCTCCGGGTGGAGCGGACCACCACGGCATTCACCAGCGCCTACCGCGTGGGCCAGCTCATCCGGATGCCGGTGGCCCACGGCGATGGCCGCTACACCGCCGACGCGGCGACGCTCCGGCGCCTCGAAGACGAGGGCCAGGTGGTGGTGCGCTACGCCACCGCGGCCGACAATCCCAACGGCTCGGCCGCCGACATCGCCGGGATCTGCAATGCCTCCGGCACGGTGGTGGGACTGATGCCCCACCCCGACCGTGCCGCCGACCCCCTGCTCGGCAACACCGATGGGCTCGGCTTCTTCACCTCAATGCTCGCGGCAGTCCCCGCGGGAGGAGTCCGCTGATGCGCCCGGTCACCATCACCGCCATCGCCCTGCTGATCCCGGCGCTGGCGCTCGCCCAGCAACCGACCACGCCCCCCCCGACCCCGGCGCCTACACCGGCGCCCGTGGTGGTCCCCCCGCCGACCGCCATGCCCGCGCCGGTGGACACCGCCAAGGCTGCCGCACCGGCCCCGGCGCCGGTCGTTGCCCCGGCCGTCACGCCTGCGCCTGCGGCTGCACCGGCGCAGGCGCAGGTCGCCACGATCTCCCCCGGGATGAGCGTGGCCGAGGTCGAGGCCGCCTGGGGGAAGGCCGGGGTCACCCGCACCGACGGCGACCAGACCTTCCTGTTCTACAAGAACGACTGCCTCAAGACCTGCGGCACCTTCGACGTCGTGATGCTGGAGGGCGGCAAGGTCGTCGACGCGATCGTTCGCGCCAGCTACCACCGCTACGACGGCACGTCCTCGTCCCCGGCCGGAACCACCCCGCGTTTCACCCGGCCCAAGCGGTGAACCGCCGCCGCCACCTGACCCGTTCCGACCGGGGCCGCCCAGCGTGACCGCGACCGCACCGACCCGCGCCCACCCCTTCGCCGGTGAGCCGCCGGTGACGGACGCCCTCGTCCGCGAGCACAACCTCACGCCGTTCGAGTTCGACCGGATCCAGGAGATCCTCGGGCGCCGGCCGACCCTGACCGAGCTCGGCGTCTTTTCCGCGCTCTGGTCGGAGCACTGCTCCTACAAGCACTCCAAGCCGGTGCTCCGGAAGTTCCCCACCACCGGCCCCGCCGTCATCCAGGGGCCCGGCGAGAATGCCGGGGTCCTCCGGCTGCCACGCGGCTGGGCGGTGGCGTTCAAGGTGGAGTCGCACAACCACCCCTCGGCGGTGGAGCCGTTCCAGGGCGCCGCCACCGGCGTCGGCGGCATCCTCCGCGACGTGTTCACGATGGGCGCCCGGCCGGTGGCGGTGCTCAACAGCCTCCGCTTCGGACCGCTCGAGGAGCCCCGCAACCGCTACCTCTTTGCCGGCGTGGTGCGCGGGGTCGGCACCTACGGCAACTGCGTCGGCATCCCGACCCTGGGCGGCGAGGTCGACTTCGCCCCCGGCTACAGCGGCAACCCCCTGGTCAACGCGATGGCGGTCGGGCTCCTCAAGGAGGCCGACCTCATCACCGCCCGCGCCCACGGTGAGGGGAATGTGCTTCTCGCGATCGGGGCCCGCACCGGCCGCGACGGGATCCACGGCGCCAGCTTCGCGTCGGAGGAACTTTCCGCCAAGTCCGAGGCGCGGCGTCCCCAGGTCCAGGTGGGCGACCCGTTCACCGAGAAGCTCCTCCTCGAGGCCACCCTCGAGCTCCGCTCCCGCGACCTGATGGTGGCCATCCAGGACATGGGCGCCGCGGGCCTCACGAGCTCCTCGGCGGAGATGGCCGCCCGGGGCGGGGTCGGCGTGGAGCTCGAGACCGACAAGGTCCCGGTGCGCGAGGCCGGGATGACCCCGTACGAGATCCTGCTCTCCGAGTCGCAGGAGCGGATGCTGGTCGTCGCCGAACCCCGCCGCATCGCTGCGATCCAGGAAGTGTGCGAACGCTGGGGCCTGCACGCCACGCCGATCGGTCACGTGACCGGCGACGGGATGTTCCGGGTGCGCCACGGCGGCACCGTGGTCGCGGAGATCCCCGCCCAGCGCCTGGTCGACGACGCGCCGGTGTACCACCCCGAGGCCAGGGAAGGCGCTTCGGCGCGGGCCCGGCGGGCGCTCCGGCCGGCCCGGGCGCCCAGGCTCGGCGTGCACGAGGCGCTGCCGCACCTGCTCGACCTGCCGAGCATCGCCAGCAAGCGCTGGGTGTACGAGCAGTACGATTCCACCGTCCAGGCCAACACCATCCTCGGACCCGGCGGCGATGCCGGCGTGCTCCGGGTGGACCAGGAAGCGTTCGGCCTCGCGGTGACGCTCGACTGCAACGCCCGCTTCGTGGCGCTCGATCCGTACGAAGGGGGGAAGGCGGTGGTGGCGGAGGCGGCCCGCAATGTGGCCTGCACCGGCGCCGTGCCGCTCGGCATCACCGACTGCCTCAACTTCGGGAGCCCCGAGAAGCCCGAGGTGTTCTTCCAGTTCACGGAGGCGTGCCGCGGCATCAGCGACGCCTGCCGGGCGTTCGACATCCCGGTCACCGGCGGGAACGTCTCGTTCTACAACGAGAGCCCGAGCGGCGCCATCGATCCGACGCCGGTCGTCGGCCTGGTGGGCCTGCTCGACCGGGTGGACCAGCGGATCCCCAGCCACTTTGCCGCCCCGGGCGATGGCATCGTGCTCTTCGGGCGGACCCGCGGCGCGCTCGGCGGATCGGCGTACTGGTCCGAAGTGCTCGACTGCGCAGGCGGAACGCCCCCGGCGGTCGACCTCGCGGCGGAGCGGGCGCTGCAGCGCCTGCTGGCGGATGCCGCGCGGGCGGGGCTCCTCAAGTCCGCGCACGACTGTTCCACCGGCGGCCTGGCGGTGGCGCTTGCCGAGGCGGCCATCGGCGGTCCCTACGCCGAGCACGGCCTCGGCGCCGAGCTCGACCTCCGGGAGTACGCCCCGCGCCTGTCCGACGCCGAGGTGCTGTACGCCGAGGACCACGGGCGGGTGGTGGCCACGTTCGCGTACGCCGACGCCGGGCGTCTGGCGGCGCTGGCCCGGAAGCACGGGGTGCCGGGCTTCGGCGCCGGGCGGGTCGGGGCGGTCGATGGGGCGCTCCGGATCCGGACCGCCGCCGCTGACCATCGCTGGCAGGTCGGGGAGCTCCGCCGTGCCTACTTCGATGCGATCCCGCGCCGGATGGCGCTCGTGACCGGCGGGGGGAACTGACCATGTGCGGCATCTTCGGCGTCAGCGGGGTCCCCGATGCGGCGCGGCTCACCTACCTCGGCCTCTATGCCCTGCAGCACCGCGGCCAGGAGAGCGCCGGCATCGTGGCGGTCGACGCCGACGGCCAGGCGCGGCTCCACCGGGGAATGGGCCTCGTCTCCGACAACTTCGACGACGCCCGGCTCGCCGCCCTCACCGGCGACACCGCCATCGGACACACCCGCTACTCCACCGCCGGCAGCTCGGTGCTGTCCAACGCCCAGCCGTACCTCGTCAACTACCGGCACGGCCCGCTCAGCATCGCCCACAACGGCAACCTGACCAACGCCAGCGAGCTGCGGCACGACCTGGTGGAGCGCGGGTCGCTCTTCGCGTCGACCAGCGACACCGAGGCGCTCGTCCACCTGATCGCGCGCTCGGACGAGCCCGATCCCGAACGTCAGATCCGCGCCGCGCTGGAGGCGGCCGAAGGGGCCTACACCCTGCTCCTGACCGTGGGCCGGGCGATGTACGCGGTGGTCGATTCGCGCGGGTTCCGGCCGCTCATGATCGGCCGGCTCGGCGCGGGGATCGTGGTGGCCTCGGAGAGCTGCGCCCTCGACCTGGTCGGCGCCACGCCGATCCGAGAGCTCCGCCCCGGCGAGTTCGTGCGCGTCGAGGACGGCAAGGTCACCGACCTGGCGCGCCTGGCACCGCGGCCGGAAAGCCGCTGCGTGTTCGAACTCGTGTACTTCGCGCGCCCCGACAGCCGGGTCTTCGGCGAGTCGGTCGACGCCGTCCGCCGGGCGATCGGGCGCCAGCTGGCCGTGGAACATCCGGTCCCCGGCGCCGACGTGGTGTTCAGCGTCCCCGACAGCGCCAACGGGATGGCGCTGGGCTATGCCGAACAGTCGGGAGTGCCGCTCGAGAACGGGCTCATCCGCAACCACTATGTGGGGCGGACGTTCATCAACCCGACCCAGGCGCTCCGGGTGGCCAAGGTCCGGATCAAGTTCAATCCGGTGCGCGAGATCATCGCCGGCAAGAGGGTGGTGGTGGTCGACGACAGCCTGGTGCGCGGGACCACCAGCCAGGGGCTGGTCACGATGATCCGCCAGGCCGGGGCACGGGAGGTGCACCTGCGGCTCGGGTCGCCGCCGATCACCGGCCCCTGTTACTACGGCATCGACACACCGAACCGGGAGGAGCTCATCGCCGCGACCCACTCCCCCGAGGAGATCCAGCGGTTCCTCGGTGTCGACTCCCTCGGCTACCTCTCGCTCGAGGGGATGCTCCAGGCGGCAGGCCCGCGGAATCGCTGGTGCCATGCGTGCTTCTCCGGCGAGTACCCGACCGGCGAGGGCGCACTGGTGAGCATGGGAGCAGTGAGAGGTAAGCGGTGAGCGGTGAGCGGGAAGCGGTGAGAGGTGAGTGGTAAGAGGTGAGAGGTACGGGATACGATGGACAACGTGCGACACATGCTGCTTCCGCGCAACGCGGACCCCCGGGGCGTACCATGACGACGGAACCCAAGCTGGTCTACTTCTTCGGGCAGGGGCGCGCCGAAGGGACCGCCGCGATGAAGGACATCCTCGGCGGCAAGGGTGCCGGACTCGCCGAGATGACCAACATCGGGATCCCGGTGCCGCCGGGGTTCACCATCGCCAGCACGATGTGCCTCCCGTACCTCGAGAGCCGCAGCTTCCCCCCTCGGCTCGAGCAGCAGGTCGGGGACGCGCTGCAGCGGGTCGAGGCCGCCACCGGCAAGATCTTCGGGTCGGCGGACGACCCGCTTCTCGTCTCGGTCCGGTCGGGGGCCGCGGTGTCGATGCCGGGAATGATGGAAACGATCCTCAACCTCGGGCTCAACGACACCACCGTCAGCGGAGTCGTGAAGCAGACCGGCAACGCGCGCTTCGCCTGGGACTCCTACCGCCGGTTCGTGCAGATGTACGGCGCGGTCGTGTTCGACCTGCCCAAGGCGCCCTTCGAGCAGTTGCTGGAGGCCAAGAAGGCCAGGCGGAAGGTCGAGCGCGAGATCGATCTCCCGGCGGAGGACCTCAAGGCCCTCACGGCGGAGTTCAAGTCGCACATCACCGAGGCCACCGGGCGCCCGTTCCCCGAGGAGCCGATGGACCAGCTCTGGGGCGCCGTCACCGCCGTCTTCGAGAGCTGGAACACCCGCCGCGCGGTGGACTACCGGAAACTCCACGGCATCCCCGACGCGATGGGCACCGCGGTGAGCGTCTGCACGATGGTCTTCGGCAACCTGGGCGAGGACTCGGGGACCGGCGTCGCCTTCAGCCGCGACCCCTCGACCGGCGCCGCCACGCTCTACGGCGAGTACCTCCTCAACGCCCAGGGGGAGGACGTGGTGTCCGGCGCCCGCACCCCGCAGGCCATCGACCATCTCGCCGAGACCCTGCCCCAGGCCCACGACGAGCTGGTCCGGATGGCGCGGACGCTGGAGCGGCACTTCCGCGATGTGCAGGACATGGAGTTCACCATCGAGCGCGGCAGGCTCTTCATGCTGCAGTGCCGCCGGGCCCAGCGCACCGGCGCCGCCGCGCTGCGGAGCGCCTGCGAGATGGTCGACGAGGGGCTCATCAGCGAGGAGGAGGCCGTCGCCCGCATCCCTCCCAACGACCTGAACCAGCTCCTCCACCCGACCATCGACGCCAGCGCGGAGCTCGACCTCCTGACCACCGGGCTCCCCGCCTCCCCGGGCGCAGCCTCGGGGACGATCGTCTTCGATGCCGACGTGGCCGCTGAGCGGGGCCGGAAGGGCGATGCGGTCATCCTCGTCCGGCGCGAAACGAGCCCCGAGGACTTCCACGGGATGGTGGCGGCCAAGGCCATCCTCACCGCCCGTGGTGGGATGACGAGCCATGCGGCGGTCGTGGCCCGCGGGATGGGGAAGCCGTGCGTGGCCGGCGCCACCGAGCTCGAGGTGAACGAGGCCGACGGCTCGCTCAGCGTCCACGGGCGCACGTTCAAGGAGGGGGAGTGGATCACCCTCGACGGCGCCACCGGGCGGGTCCTCGCGGGGCAGGCCCGGCTCTCGCCCCCCGCGCTCAACCAGCATTTCGACCGGGTGCTGGGCTGGGCCGACCGGCTCCGCCACCTGCGGGTCCGCACCAACGCTGACACCCCCGCCGACGCCCACAAGGCCCGCGACTTCGGCGCCGAGGGGATCGGGCTCTGCCGCACCGAGCACATGTTCTTCGAGGGCGATCGCATCACCGCGATGCGCGAAATGATCGTGGCGCAGGATGCGCCGGGCCGGAAGGCGGCGCTCGCCAAGTTGCTCCCGATGCAGCGAGGGGACTTCGAGTCGATCTTCCGGGCCATGGAGGGCTTTCCCGTCACGATCCGCCTCCTCGACCCGCCACTGCACGAATTCCTGCCCCACGAGCCGGAGGAGATCGCGCACCTGGCCCGGGACCTGAAGAAGCCGGTCGAAGAAATGGCCCGCATCGTCCATTCGCTCGAGGAGGCGAACCCGATGCTGGGGCTCCGCGGGTGCCGGCTCGGGATCATCTACCCCGAGATCACCGCGATGCAGGCCCGCGCCATCTTCGAGGCGGCGTGCACCGTGGCGGGCCGCGGCGGCCGCGTGATGCCCGAGGTGATGATCCCCCTCACCGCCAGCGTGGTCGAGTTCCGCCAGCAGGCGCTCGTGGTCCGCCAGGTGGCCGAGGAGGTCTTCCGCGAGCGGCAACTCACGGTGCCGTACCTCATCGGGACGATGATCGAGCTGCCCCGCGCGGCGCTCACCGCGGACGAGATCGCCCGGGAGGCGCAGTTCTTCTCCTTCGGCACCAACGACCTCACCCAGACCACCTGGGGCCTGTCCCGCGACGACGCCGGCCGCTTTCTCCCGGTGTACCTCGAGCGGAACATCATCGACGCCGACCCCTTCCAGGTCCTGGACCAGAAGGGCGTCGGCAAGCTGATCGAGATGGCCTGCAAGCTCGGCCGCGCCACCCGCCCCGACCTCAAGATCGGGATCTGCGGCGAGCACGGAGGGGAGCCGAGCTCGATCGCGTTCTGCGACGCCCTGGGGATGAACTACGTGAGCTGCTCGCCGTTCCGGGTGCCCATCGCCCGGCTCGCCGCGGCCCAGGCGGCCCTGGCCGAGCGCGGGACGATGGACCGGACGCGGGCGGGCCTGTAACCGACAACGGACAACCGACAACCGACGACAGATAGCTGTTAGCCCCCTCTACGAGCCCCCGAATGCCCGCACCCCTGGTAGGCGTAGTGATGGGAAGCGACTCCGACTGGGAGACGCTCGAACACGCCGCGAAGACCCTCGCGGAGTTCGGCATCCCCTTCGAGCACCGGGTGGTCTCGGCCCACCGCACCCCCGACCTGCTGGCGGAGTACGCGCGGGAGGCGCGGGCACGCGGCCTCGCCTGCATCATCGCCGGGGCGGGCGGCGCCGCCCACCTGCCGGGGATGCTCGCCTCCCACACCACGGTGCCGGTGCTGGGCGTCCCGGTCCGGTCGCGGGCCCTGCAGGGGCTCGACTCGCTCCTCTCGATCGTCCAGATGCCCGCCGGCATCCCGGTGGCCACGTTCGCCATCGGCGAGGCCGGCGCCCGGAACGCCGCGCTCTTCGCGGTGGCGCTCCTGGCCCGCACCGATGCGGCCCTCCAGGCCCGCCTCGACGACTTCCGGACCCGGCAGACGGCCAAGGTCCACTCCACTTCCCTCCCCCCCATCACGTGATCCATCCCGGCGCCACCCTGGGCATGCTCGGCGGCGGGCAGCTCGGGCGGATGTTCACGCTCACGGCCCGCGAGATGGGCTACAAGGTCCTCGTCCTCGACCCCGACCCTGACAGCCCCGCCGGCCGCGTGGCCGACCTGCACCTGCAGCGCCCCTACCAGGACCC
>DASYXP010000208.1:0-5713 GCA_035934835.1 Gemmatimonadales bacterium
GGCACCGGCCAGCGCCACATCAGTTATCCACACGGCGATCCCCCTCGTCGGCTGAGGGGTCGGATGCCTTGGAAGAGACCTCTGCACACAACTGTGGAGAAGGAGGGTTTTCCACTTGTGGATGGCGTGAAAATGTGAATCAAAGCTTTGGAAGCGATTGGCCTTGAACGTACTCGATCATCCCTGCTTTATCCACTTCAAGTGGATTTCGTAAGTCTTGTTTGCACAATGGGTAAACGCGTTCGCTCGATGTGGATAAGTCAGACTGCGACAGTGTCCGGTGAAGTTGAATATTCATGCATATGACGTGCATAACCGAGGCGTTGTCTGGGGCTGGTCTGGGTTTTCCGCAATCCTGGATGGTTGGTAGCGAGTGGCGAGTTGGGGACGCCGGAGGGCTCCCTGCCCTGCTGGTCTGTGGCTGGTGGCGAGTGGCGGCTGGCGGGGGGGGGGTGGGGGGTGGGCGGGTGGAGGGGACGCGCGAGAGCCCCCTGCCCTGCTAGTCGGTGCCTCGTGGCGGGTGTCGAGCGACGGGTGGGGGCGGCGGCGCTCCGAGGGATGTCATCCTAGACGAAGTGAAGGATCTCCACCCGATGGTCGCGACGGTCCCGGTGTGGCCGGCATCGGCTTGAAATCCTTCGGTCGCTGCGCTCCCTCCGGCTGACCTCCGTGGCGGGTGGGGTACAGCGGTGGCGGGTGAGGGGGTGGGGGCGGCGGCGCTCCGCGTGATGTCATCCTAGACGAAGTGAAGGATCTCCACCCGATGAACGCCACGGTCCCGGTGTGGCCGGCATCGGCTTGAGATCCTTCCGTCGCTGCGGTCCGTCAGGATGACGTCCGTCGTGGGGGGCGGCTGATAGCTGATAGCTGCCTGCAAGCGGCTACTTCCGGAACCACCAGGTGAGGGGCGCGCTTGACCGGGTAATCGGGCTGACCATCCGGATGGGGCTCGCGGCCATGGCCGCGACCATTTTCCCCTTCCCCGTCAGGTGCAGGTTGCCGACCGGCGAGTACGCGGAATCGCCGAGCCCGGCGGTCAGCAACAGCCGGACATAGGACTGGCCGACGCTCAGCGTGTCTTCGCCCCGCTCCAAGGCGGTCGGATCTTCCAGGTGGCCGTCCCAACCGACCAGGTTCTTGTCGAACTGCACCTGGTACCGGGTATCGGTACTCCCGTCGATCGCGGAGATCTCGAAATCGGCCGAGGAGACGTCATACCGGGCCGGGACGAGGCTTTGGGTCAGCTGCCCCTGGTTCGAGAAGATCGCGAGCGCGGCCCACTCCGACGCCCCGTCGACCGATCCCTTCCGGTGGATCGCAGCGGCCCAGTAGCCCACCGCCACCGGGCGGCTCTTCGCACGACGGGTATCGTCCTTGGCCCTGACGGTACGACCGGCGGTCGAGGCGGAGTCGAAGGCGAACCAGCAGAACCGGGAGGGCACCCAATCGTCGTACTTAGGCTCAGCCTTGAGCTCCTGGGCCAGTGCCGGATGGATGGCGGGGGTGCCATCGGCCCGGGCGGGGAGGAATCCCGACGGTGCCACGTCCTTGACCATGTCCGCCGGGGCCAGGAAATGGATGCACGAACCCGCCCGGAGGCCGTAGAGGGACCAGGTGATGCCCTCGGCCGGGACCTGCGCCGATACCGGCGCGGCACCGGCCGCCAGGATGCCCAAGCCAAGGATCACACGCATTGAACGCACGGGAAGCCCCCTGAAAGGATGCAGCGGAAGGTCAGCGGCCCTGCAAGGAGAGCCAGGAGTCGATGTTGTCCCTGAGGATCGGCAGCGAGACTGCGCCGTCGGCCAGGACGGCATCGTGGAACGCCCGGAGGTCGAACCGCGATCCCAGGCGGGCCTCTGCCTCGGCGCGGAGGGCGAGGATCTCCCGCTCACCGAGACGGTACGCCAGCGCCTGCCCGGGATCGGCAATGTAGCGGTCGACCTCGTTCTCGACGTCGGCGCGGGAGAGCCCGGTGTTGGCGCTCAAGTATGCCACCGCCGAATCCCGCGACCACCCGAGGGCGTGGATGCCGGTGTCCACCACGAGGCGGCAGGCCCGCCAGGAGCGGAAGAAGAGCATCCCGAGGCGCTGGAGGTCGTCCGAATAGAGCCCCCGCTCGTCGGCCAGGCGCTCGGCGTAGAGCGCCCACCCTTCGGTGAACGCCGCCGACCCGCCGCCGTATCGCATGAAGTCGGGGAGCGGCAGCTCCTGCGCCAGCGCGATCTGCAGGTGATGGCCCGGGATCCCCTCGTGGTACGCCAACGCCTCCACCGTGTAGCGGGGACGCGTCCGAGGCGCCGAGGTGTTGACCAGGTACCGTCCGGGGCGGGCCCCATCGAGAGTTCCCGGGTAGTAGTACGCCGCGGGCGCATCGGCCTCCTCGAACCCCGGCATCGGCTCGACCACGAGGGGCAGCGTGGGCAGGCGCCCGAAGAGCTCGGGGAGGTGCGGCCGCATCCGGTCGATGGCCGCGGTGGCGGCCGCGAGCACTTCCTCCCTCGTCCCGAAGGCGTAAGCCGTGTCGCTCCGCAACGCCGGAAGAAGGGAGTCGAGGTTCGATGTCCCGAACCGCGAGCGGGCGAGCGCCAGCATCTCGCCGCGGACCCGTGCCACGTCAGCGAGCCCGAGGGCGTGGATCGAGTCGGCACCGAGGTCGAGCGTCGTCTCGGCGTGGATGCGGGCCCGGTAGCAGGCGGCGCCGTCGGGGTTCGCGGAGATACCCGGCTCGATCCGCGCCCGCGGGAGGTACACGTCGCCCAGGAACGCGAGGTAGCGCCGGAACGAGGGGATGATCACGTCGCCCACCTCGGCACGGACCTGCCCGGCCCAGCGGTCATCCCGGTCGGGCGCACCGGGCCGGGCCGCGGCGGGCAGGAGCGGGTTCGAGTCGACCGGCGCCGCCACCAGGCGCTCGAGCTGGGAAATGACCCGCTCCACGTCGACCCGCGGGGCCGAGTACCCGGTGGCGAGCCCGGCGCGGAGGTCCTGGACCTGCTGGTCGATCTCATCGCCCATCCGGCGCCAGCGCGCCAGCAGGAAGGCGCGCTCGGCGGGAGTTGCGGTGGGCTGGATCGCCGCGAGGTCGGGAAAGGACACCTGCAGCCCGCTGAGCTGGTCGACCGACCAGAGCTCGTCACGGCAGATGCGGAGGGTCCGGTCGCGGGCGAGCGACTCCTGCAGCGTCTTCAGGGTCACCCGGCCGAGGGGAGCCAGCCCCATTTCGTCGATGGTGGCGGCGGCGCGCTCGAGTTCGCGCAGGCGGGCGTCATAGGCGTCGAAGGCGGCGGGGCGGAGGTCGACGAGGCGGCCGTTCCTGGGCCCCGCCAGCCCGAGCGTGGTGGCGGCCTCGGGATACCGGTCGAGCTGCGCCTGCCAGTATGCGTCCGCCAGCGAATCGACCCGCACCTGCTGGGCCCGGAGCGCCGCCGGGGCCGCCGCCAGGGCGGCCGCGAGGAGGAACGACCGCTTCACTTCCGCGTCGGGGACGTGTGTGCCGCGGCGACCGCGCGTTGTAGCTCGTCGTAGCTGCCATCGTTGGCCGGATCGAAGCGCAGGTCGCGCCAGCTGACCCGGCCGTCGGGGCTGATCACGTACACCGAGTACCGGGCATAGCCATCGGGGCGTACGCTGCCGTAGAGCCGCGCCACGTGGAGGCCCGTGTCGGCCAGCAGGGCGAAGGGCAGCGCCAGCGACTGGGCAAAGCTCAGGTGCAGGTCGACCGAATCGACCCCGACGCCGACCACCGTGGTGCTGTCGCCGAAGAGCTCCTGGAACCGATCCGCGAACGTGGTGAGCTCCTTCGTGGCGGTCGGGGTGAAGTCGCGCTGGTAGAAGGCGAGCACCACCACCCGCCCGAGCTGCAGGCTCAGGTCGAAGGGGCGATCCGAACGGCCGGCCTTCCCGGCGCCGTCGAGGACGAAGAACGGGGCGCGCGCCCCCTCCTCCGGGCCGCTCACCACGAAGGCGGCAGGGTTCTGGGCCGCGAGCAGCGTCGGCAGGAGGACCAGGAGGCCGGCGACGGCGAGTCGGGAGCGGACGGCGTTCATCGGGCGCTCGGGAACGGGTGGACGGGGGACCGGGGAGTCCGGCCGGTCAGTTCGCGGTCACACGGGCGAGCGCAGCGTCGAGGTCCTGGTCGCCGCCGCTCCCGGTATAGGCCACGTTGCCGTGCCGGTCCACGATGACCACGAAGGAGGTGGTCGGGGCCTGGAACGCCCGCACCCCGACGCCGTCGGAGTCGTAGAGGGTCCTGAACGGCGGGTGATGCTGGTCGAGGTAGCGCCGGACCCGGGCGGGGGTCTGGTTGACGGTGACGTTGATGCCGTAGAACGCCACCTTCGAACCGTACTTGGCGGCCGCCGCCTCCATCCGGGGAAACAGCGCCTTGCAGAGCTCGCACCACGTGGCCCAGAACTCGAGCAGCACGGGGCGGCGACCGATGTCGCTCCCGAGGTCCACGGGGTGGCCGTCCAGGTCGGCGATCGTGACCTTGGGGGCCGGCGTGCCCACGGCGATCCCCTCGTCCTGCGCCACGGCGGCGCGGGGCGCGCCAGCGAGCGCCAGGAGCAGCACGGCACCGGCAGCGAATGTCCTCACATGACGCTCCCCATCTTGACGAGATAGTACTCGGCCATTGCCAGCAACAGGACGCCGGAACCACGCTTGATCCACACCATCCATCGGCCGGCCCGCGGCAACGCGGCGAGCGCGCCGGCCGAGAGGCCCACAGCCACCAGCACCGCGCACATCCCCAGGGAAAATACGAAGAGATAGACGAAGCCCCGGGCCGCGCTCTGGGTGGCCGCGACGAAGGTGAGCACGGCACCGAAGGCCGGCGCGCCGCAGGGCGCGGCCACGAGCCCCGAGGTGGCGCCCATCGCGAAGGCCCCGGGCACCGACCCCGCGCCGAATCGCGCCGCCCACTGCACCAGCCGGGCCGGCGCCGCGACGGGGAACACATCCAGGAGCGCGAGCGCGGCGAGCAGGAGCAGGTTGGCGATCGTGAAGTACGCCCACGGATTCGAGCTCAGCGCGCCGAAGATCGAGCCGGTGAGCCCCGCCAGGAGCCCGAGGGATGAATACACCAGGGCGAGCCCGAGGACATACGCCGACGTGAGCGCTGCCACGCGGCCACGCCCCTGCCCCGGCCGCGCGGCGCCGCCCAGGACGCCGGCGGTGATCGGGATCATCGGGTAGATGCAGGGGGTGAAGCTCACCAGGACGCCCGCGCCGAAGAGCGCGGGGAGCGCGGCCAGGGGATGGTCGCGGAGCAGGGTCGCGATCGAGTCGCCCGTCACCGGCCCGCCATCTGCCCCGCCCCGTAGCGCGCGGCCACGTAGTCCTCGAGCAGCTGGAGGAACTCCGCCACGATCGCGTCGCCGCGGAGCGTCAGCTTGAGCTTGCCGTCCACGTACACCGGCGCCACCGGGTCCTCGAAGGTGCCGGGGAGCGAGATCCCGATGTCGGCGTGCTTCGACTCGCCGGGGCCGTTGACCACGCATCCCATCACCGCCACCCGGAGCTCCTGGACGCCGGGATACTCGAGCTTCCAGGCGGGCATCCGGTCGCGAAGGTAGCCCTGGATGTCCTGCGCCATCGACTGGAAGAACGTACTGGTGGTCCGGCCGCAGCCGGGGCAGCTCGTCACCTGGGGCACGAAGCTGCGAAGCCCGAGCGACTGGAGGATCTGCTGCCCGACCCGCACCTCCTC
>DASYXP010000229.1:0-6458 GCA_035934835.1 Gemmatimonadales bacterium
GGTCATGATGACCGCGGTGAGGAGATGCCGCGCCTCGACGCCGAAGGCGATGTACGCCGCCATGATCGAGCCCGAGATGTGCGCCATCCCCGAGGTCATCACGGTCATCAGCTCGGACTGGGTCATGGTGGGCAGGAACGGCCGGATGGTGAGCGGCGCCTCGGTCTGTCCCATGAAGATCGACGCCGCGACGTTGAGGCTCTCCGCGCCGCTCGCACCCATCACCTTGCTCATCACCGCCGCGAAGGCCCGCACCACCACCTGCATCACGCCGAGGTAGTACATGATGGCAAAGAGCGCGGACACGAAGATGATGGCGGGCAGGACCTGGAAGGCGAAGATGACGCCGAAACTCGACCCTTGCTTGCCGAGGTCGCCGAAGACGAACTGGGAGCCGGCGTACGAGTAACTGAGGACCTTGGTGACGAAGTCGCCCAGGGCGCGGAAGAGGTGCTGGCCGAACGGGATCCGGAGCACGAAGATCGCGATGGCGAACTGGAGCCCGAGCCCCCACGCGATGATCCGCCAGCGGATGGCCTTCCGCTTCGACGAGAACAGGATCCCGACCCCGACGATCAGCACCAGCCCGATCAGGCCATTGAGCCGGGCGGTCCACGGGGTGTGAGTGGACTGGTCGGAGTACTGAACCGGCGCCGCGACCTGGGGTGCGGCGGCGATCGGGGCCGCCGCGGCGGGCCGCTGGGCCAGGAGACCGCCGACGGCGTGGCCGGTGAGCCCCGGCACGATCCACGAGGCGCCGAGGCAGAGCGTCAGGAGGACGCACATGAACAGGAAGCGGCCACCGGCGGACGACAAGCCTCGACGGATCGGGGACATCGGGTTCCTCGGGCGTTGGGAAGGAAGGATGCGGCCGTCCGGGGCCGCGCCGGTCAGCTCGAACGCAGTTCCTCGCGCACGTCGGCCAGGAGCGCCTGCTTCTCGGGCCACGGGAGGAAGGCGCCGTCGAACCCGTGGAGGATCATCCGGTCGATCTCGGCGCGCCCTAGGCCGAGGGCGGTGTGCGCGAGCCAGTATTCGTTAGTGAGCGAGGTGCCGTTCATCAGCCAGCTGTCGGTGCAGAGCGTGGCGGCCAGGCCGTCGGCCAGGTAGCCGCGGACCGGGTGGGCGGCCGCGCTCGCCACGGCGTGGGTCTGGACGTTGCTCGTGATGTTGGTCTCGAGCAGCACGCGGCGATCGCGGAGGAGCGCCTTGAGCGCCGGGTCCTCGAACAGGCGGGTGCCGTGACCGATCCGGGTGGCGTGGCACAGGTGCACCGCCTGGGCGATCGACTCCGCGCCCGCCGCCTCGCCGGCGTGGATCGTGATGCCGAGCCCCCCCTGCTCCGCGATGTCGAACGCCTCACGATGGACCGCGGGGGGCCGGCCCGCTTCCCCGCCCGCCAGGTCGAAGGCGACGACGCCGTGATCGCGGAGCGCCACCGATCGCCGCGCCAGGTCGGTGGAGACCTCGGGGGCATAGTGGCGGAGGGAGCAGTTGATGATGGCCGCCCGCACGCCGAACTCCCGCTGCCCACGCTGCAGGCCCCGCCACTCCGCCGCGACCGCGTCCTCGATGGTGAGCCCCTGCCGGGTGCTCAGCACGGGACAGTAGCGCACCTCGAGGTAGCGGATCCCGTCGGCGCGGGCGTCCTCGACCATCTCGTACGCCACCCGCTCGATGGCGGAAGGATCCTGCAGCAGCGCGATGGTGACGTCGAAGCGCTTGAGGTAATCCTCGAGGTCGCGGGCGTTGTCGACCAGCATGTAGCGGCGGAGCGCATCGGGATCGCGGGCGGGGAGCTCGACCCTGGCCGCGCGGGCCAGGTCGATCATCGTCTCCGGGCGGAGCGAACCGTCGAGGTGGACGTGCAGCTCCGCCTTCGGGAGCCGCCGCAGGAGGTCACGGGAGAGCATCGAACTCCGCGGTGCGGCCGCCCCGGCGGGCGGAGATGACGGCGCGGATGATGTCGCCCGTGCCGACCGGCGCCTCGAGCGCGAGCGGCAGGCCGCGCCCGTCGGTCAGGTGCCCCTCGCCGGCGGCGATCCGCTCGGCCATCGCGGCGTCGAAGGCCCGCACCGCGTCGAGCGCCGACGCGCCCGGCCGGACGGCCACGCCGCGGTCGTTCACGAAGCAGCGAAGCTCGGCGGCCATCAGCGGGTCGCCACGAAGCGCGGGTGCTCCGGCGCCTCGATCGGCTGCGGCAGCGCGCCGAAGTAGGTCATCACCGCGTGCAGCGCCCGCACCGGGGCATCGTCCGGCGCGACCACCTGGCCCGGCACGGCGGGCACGGCGGCGGAGGCTGCCACCCAGTACCGCGTCTTGTCGCGGATCTTCGACCCGTCGAGCAGCCGGATGTCCTTGATGCGCCGCCCCGGGCGGCCCTTCGGATCGTAAGTGACGGTGAGCCCGGATATGTGGAACGCCGGCGGGCCATCGCCGGAGAGCGCCGTCTCGAGGAACTGCTGGAGCGCCGAGCCGGTCCAGGTGCGCCGTTCCAGCGTCCCGTAGGCGCCCACGAGGTCGCGCAGGGTGCCGAAGGTGAGGGGGCCGGCGGGGAGGTCGGTGCGGAGCTCGCTGTCGGCCAGGACGGCGATGTCGGTGCGGAGCGCGTTGCGCCAGGCGTCGACCACGAGGTTCCCGAGCGGGCTCGGTGCCGGCGCGCGGAGGAGCGGGAGCTTGGCGGTGGCCACCACGCGGGACGCCGCGGAATCGACCGCGCCGCCGTAGCGCGCCAGGAGCGCCGCCTCGCCGGTGTCGGCCCGCACCCGGTCGGCGCGGATCGTGTCGACGCCCCGGCGCACGATGCGCCCGCCGACCACGGTCCGCACGAGGTCCGCCCGCGAGACCGCCACGCCGCGGGCCGCCCCGGCCAGGATCGGCGTGCCGTTGACGGTCGTGTCCGGCCCCGCCGCGGAGACGATCGCGTCGAAGGTGCCGGCCGGGAGGGCGCCGGCGATCGCTGCGGCATCACCGCTCGCCAGCAGCACCACCAGATCCGGGCGCTCGGCGCGGGCCCGGTCCGCCGCATCGCGGACGGCGGCAAGGCCCCGGGAAAGCGAGTCCTGGCCGCCGGTGTAGCCGACCACCGCGACCTTCTTCTTCCCGATGGCGAGCACGCGGTACGGGATGGCCCAGTCGGGGCGCTGCCCCGTGGACGGATCGACGTAATTGGCGGTGACCCAGGCGAACCGGGATCCCGACATCCGGCGTTGGAGCGTGTCCGCCGACCAGGCCAGGTCGACCGCGCCGACCGCGGTCGCATCGAGGCCCATCTTGCCGAGCGCCTCGACCATCGACTGCCCGTGTACCAGGTCGGAGGCCCGCGTCCCCTGCAGGAGGTCGCCGGCAGCGACCTTGAGCACGGGGCAATCGCACCGCGCGGCGACGCTGTCGAGCACGGTCTTGAGCGCCGCCACGCCGCCGCCCTGGCCGACGGGATCGAGCTGGCCGCGGAGCGCGCCGAGGGCAAGGATGCGAAGCTCCACTGTGTCGGTGGGCACCGGCGCCCGAGCCAGCGCCTTGAGCCCGAAGAGGGCGCGCACCTGGTCGGCGGCCCGGTCGGGAACGATGCGCCAGTTCTCCCGCGCGTAGTCCCGCGGATGCAGGGTGTCCCGGCCGGCGGCGGCCTCGAGGAGGTCGCGCATCGAGGCGCCGCCCTCGTACGTCACGGGCGCGCCTGCGAGCATCGTGTAGCCGCCACCGCCCGAGAGGCGATAGCTGTTGACCGCGAGCGTGAAGCTGTCGGTCGGCGCCACCGGGCGCCCCTTCACCGACAGGCTGGTGATCCGCTGGCCCACTTGCTTCGACAGGTCGATCAGGTAGTCGGCGCCCCACACCATGTCGTAGTTGTACCCGGGGACGCTGTCGTTGAGCGTCACCCGGCCGTCCGCGCCCACCCGGAAGAAGCGGGCGGCCTGCTCCAGGTACGCGCGCAACTGCGCGCCCGAGATCCGCACCGCGGCGAGGGTGTTCTCGTACGGATAGACCGAGAAGATGTCGGACCGGTGGACCTCGCCCGCGGGCAACCCGCCGTAAGTGCCGAAGGCGGACACAGCGGCGAGGTCGGCGTGGGCGGCTCGGCGTTCGGCCTCCCCCACGAATCCCATCAGCGGCGTCGCCGAAGCCCGCGCGCCCTGCGCCGGGAAGGCGCCGACCGAGTAGCCGATCGGCTGCGCGATCCACCCCAGGACGGCGCCCTTCGCGGGCGCAAGCCGGCGGACGAGCGCCGGACTCTCCGGCTCCCGGTCGAGCGGCACGCGGTCGGCGTGCACGGCGGTGACGGCCCAGCGGTCCCCGCGCCGCGCCAGTGAGAGGTGCACCACCGACACGCCCTGCGCGTACACCTTGGGCTGGACGAAGTGGACGCCGTTGATGACCGAGTCGACCATCTCCCGGTGGGTGTGCCCGACCACCACGACGTCGGGCCGCACGTCGCCCGAGGCGAGGCGCGCCGCGTCGTTCTCCGGACCGACGCCGGCCGTGTCGTACGAGGACTCCCCGTCCATCCCGCTGTGCACCAGCACCACGGCGACATCGCCCTCGGCGCGCAGCTCCCGCAGCAGCGCCGGCGCCGCATCGCCGATCCGGTCGATGCGCACCCGGCCCCGCAGGTGGTCGCGGTCCCACACCATCGATCCCGGCGTGGTGAGCCCGCCGATCGCGACCTTGACCCCGCCGCGCTGGACCACCGTGTAGGGCGGGAAGAGCGACTTGTCGGATGCCGAGATGATGTTGGCGGCGACGACGGCGTAGCGGGCGCCGTTCATCGCGCGCTCGAAGAACGGCACGCCGAAGTTGAACTCGTGGTTGCCGGGGACCGCCGCGTCGTACGCCAGGCCGTTCAGCGCATCGACCATCGGGTCGGGATCCTGCGGGGCCACCGTCGCGAAGTATGCCGCGAACGGGTCGCCCTCGATCAGGTCGCCGGCGTCGACCAGCACCACCTCGCCGGGAAAGCGGCGGCGCAGGGAGTCGACCACCGAGCCCACGCGGGTGAGGCCGCCGGGAAATGGCCGGCCGGCGACGAAATCCCACCCCGTGGCGTGGCCGTGCACGTCGGTCGTCGCGACGATCACGACGTGGGCGGTGTCCTGGGCGGTGAGCGGGAAGGCGAGGGCGGTGGCGAGCGCCAGGGAAAGGATGGCGCCACGGCGGACCGCACGACGGTTCAGCATATAGGAATATCCGCCGGCCTCGCGCGGCGGGCAACGGCGCCAGCTTGCGTTCATTCGCCCGCAAGTATATACGTTCAGGCGTATATGGTGACCCGACCCTCGCCCACCGACCTGCTGGTCTCGATCGCGGAGCCGACCCGGCTCCGCATCCTCAACTGCCTGGCGGCGGCGCCGCTCTTCGTCTCCGACCTGCAGGCGATCCTGCGGCTCCCCCAGCCCACGGTGTCGCGCCACCTCCGGATCCTGCGGGATGCCGGCGTGGTGCGGGACACGCCGATCGCCCAGTTCGTGCTCTACCGGCTCCGCCGGGGCACCGATCCCGACGGGCGCCTCCTCACCGCGGTCCTCGAAAGCCTGGGCCAGGACGAGGGCCTTCGCGCCGAGCGGCAGCGCGCGGCGGACCGCAGCCATACCCACACCCGGCTCAGGACGGTGGAGCCCGTCTCCGAATGACCAAGCCCGGCACGCCAGCGCACCGCATCCTCGTCGTCGACGACGAGCCGGACATCACGGCGCTCGTCGCCTATCACCTGGCCAAGGCCGGCCATCGGGTATCGACGGCGGCCAATGGCCCCGACGCGCTCCGCGCCGCCCGGGAGGAGCGCCCGGACCTCGTGATCCTCGACGTGATGCTCCCCGGCACCTCGGGGTACGACGTGCTGGCCGAGCTCCGCCGGCGGGAGGAGACACGGGAGGTCGGGGTCATCCTCCTGACGGCGCGCCGCGAGGAGCCCGACCGGATCCGGGGTCTCGAGCTCGGCGCCGACGACTACCTGACCAAGCCCTTCTCGCCGCAGGAGCTGGTGCTCCGGGTGGACGCCGTGCTCCGCCGCCTGACCGCCCCCGCCGTCACGAGCGGCTCCACCATCAGCGCGGGCCCGGTGGTCATCGACCGCTCGGCGCACAAGGTCCTCGTCAACGGCGAGGAGGTGCTCCTCACCGCCCTCGAATACAAGCTGCTGCTGACGCTGGTGGAGCGACGCGGCCGGGTGCAGGAGCGGCCCCAGCTGCTGGAGACGGTCTGGGGCCACCAGCCGGACATCCAGACGCGCACCGTGGACATGCACGTGCAGCGGCTCCGCACCAAGCTGGGCACCGCGGGCGATCTCATCGAGACGGTGCGCGGGTCGGGCTACCGCTTCCAGGGCGCCGACCGGGGGCGCGGCAAGTGAACCTCTCCGGGCGCGTGGTGGCCGGGTCGATCGCGCTCCTCGCGGGGGCGATGACGATCGTCGTCGGGGCCTCGGAGGTCTCGCTCCGGCACGACATGGAAGCGTCGCTGGC
>DASYXP010000242.1:0-6965 GCA_035934835.1 Gemmatimonadales bacterium
GCCAGCGGGTCGCTGGTGTGCCCGCCGCGGGAATGTCTCGGGGCGGGAATGGTCGCGTGGCTCATGGGGTGTCCTCCGTGTGTGTAACCTAACGCCGCGCCGCCGCAGGAGGCCACCGGAGGGGATTCAGGCGGGTTTCACGGGCGCTTCACGCCGCCTCCCCGCTGAACGACGAAGCGCCGGACCGGGCCGGTCCGGCGCTTCGAGTCCCTGGCCCGCGACCGGCTCAGTGGCAGGTGACGTAATACGTGAACCGGTTCGCACCGCCGACGAACAGGTACACGGTCTGCGTCGCGCCGCCGCTGTCCACCACGCAATTGCTCGCAACACTGTCGAGCGTGAACTGGTGGTTGCCGAACTGGAGCGTGTCATACGTGGTGGAGTCGTTGATGCCGATGTGATGGGGCGAATTGAGCGCGGTGAGGATGCGGTAGCCGTCGGCGTCGAGGTTCGTCCCGCTCGTCTTGGTGAAGATCTTGATGCTTGCCTGCGTGCTCGTGTCCGGGCCGCTGCTGCTGCTGCACCCCGCCAGGAGGGCGGTCGCGGCCAGGGTCCTCAGGAGATTGCGATGCATCGGATGGCTCCAACGTCGAAGGTCACGGCGGTATGGGCCTGGTCAACTGCAGGCAGTGATGAACGTGAGGTACTGCACATATCCGGCGTACACGGTGGTGGCCTGCGAGCTGCCGCTGCTCACGCTGCAGTTGGCCATCGTGCCGCCGAAGTCGACCGCGTAGTCGCCGGGCGCCAGCCCGGAGAACGATACCACGCCGTCCTTGGCGACCGCCTTGGTGACGGAACCGACCGTCACCGTGAATGCCACCGCGCCGGGCGTGCCGGTGACGGAGTCGCGGACCTGGATGGCACCGGTGCTGCCGCCGGAGCCGTAGGTGTTCGAGGTGCCGGTGCCGCAGGCGGCGGCGGACGCGGCCAGCGCGATGGCAAGGAGCGCCGCGCTCGGGCGGATGGTCATGGATGTCCGGCTGCGGGTCAGGGGTATCC
Source organism: Gemmatimonadales bacterium (assembly GCA_035934835.1). GTDB lineage: Bacteria > Gemmatimonadota > Gemmatimonadetes > Gemmatimonadales > GWC2-71-9 > CAMLHU01. The sequence continues at coordinate 1,003 of DASYXP010000242.1, forward strand.
AATCATAATCAGGTCTGCCCGCCACGGTCCTTGCGCCGGAACCCGACGAGCCGGGCCGGCGTCACCGCGTCGAACCCGAAGCGCTCCCGCACCTGGTCCACCGCCCGGGTGACATCGCGCTGCCGGGTCCGGGCCGCCGGCTCGAACAGGTCGGTGCCCGCGCCCTCGAGCAAATTGGACGCCGCGACGCCGATCAATCGCACGCCCTGGCCGCGGGCCCGCGCCTCCAGGAAGGCGGCCCGGAAGAGCTCGACCGCGGCCCCGGTGAGCTCGGTGTCGAGGTCGGTCGGCGTGTCGAGCGTGCGTCGCCGGGTGACCGTGTGAAAGTCGCCGTGGCGGAGCTTCAGCGTCACGGTGCGGGCCACCAGCCCCTCGTCGCGCAACTGCCCGCCCACCCGCGCAGTGAGGAGCGCCAGCAGCGGCTCGAGCGCCGCCGGACTCAGGGCGTCGCGCCCCAGGGTGGTCTCGCGGCTGATCGACCGGGCGGCCCGGCCCTTGGTGAGTGTCGTGCCGCCGTGGCCATCGGCCCGCCACTTGAGTTCCGCCGCCGCCGGCCCCACCAGGGTGGCCAGCGCGTCGACCGACATCCGCTGCACCTGCCACACCTCGTCCAGGCCCTTGGCCTTCCAGCGATCGGCGGTCTTGGGCCCGATCCCGGGGAGCGCCCGGAGCGGAAGGCCCGCCAGGAACTCCCGCTCCCACCCCGCACGCACCTCGAGGAGTCCGCGCGGCTTGGCCAGGTCGCTCGCGACCTTGGCCAGCATCCGGTTGGGGCCGATGCCCACGCTGCAGTCGAGTCCGGTCTCCCGACGCACGTCGTCGCGGATCAGCTCCGCCACCGGCAGGAGCGACACGGGGAAGAGGCGGTCGGTCCCGCCAAAGTCGAGGTACGCCTCGTCGAGCGACGCCATCACCACCGTGGGGGCGTGCCGTTCGAGCACCGCCGCCACGGCCCGCGACGCCTCCCGGTACCACGCGAACTCCCCCTGGAAGACCGTGGCGTCGGGGCAGAGCCGGAGCGCCTGCCCGATCGGCATCCCGGAGCGGACCCCGAACGTGCGGGCCCCGTACGACGCCGACTGCACCACGCCGCGGCGCGAGCGGCCGCCGACGATCAGGCGGTCGACCGCGGCGAGCTCCGGCCGCCGGCGCCGGCAGACCTCGACGAAGAACGCGTCGAGGTCGACGTGCACCAGGCGGGCGCTCAGTGTGCCGTCCCCGGCGTCACATCCCCTTCGGCAACCGCACTGCGGCGATGCTGGCGCCCGCCACATGATCCCGGGCGTTGGCGCCATAGGGGAAGTTCAGGTTGCTGAGGTAGATGGTCCCGCCGGCCCGCTTCAGCTCGGCGGGAAAGCGGAGCGCCGTCGGGTCGCCGGTGCCGATCGTCGGCACGCTGCCGTCGGCGCTCGCGCGGCTCGCCACGATCGTGAGCGTGCCGGCGCTGTCGACCCGCACCAGGCGGCTCAGGAAGTTGCAGCTGACCCAGAGGACATCGTTCCGGTCGATGATGAGCCCGTCCGCGCCGAGGAGCCTGGAGTCCCTGACCAGGACGGTGGTGGCGCCGGGCGTGTAGTCCTTGGTGACGGCGATCTGTGTGATGGCGCCGGTGCCGGTGTTCAGCGTGTACACGTTCCCCCTCGAGTCGAGCGCGACGCCGTTGACCACATATCCACGCACCGGCATCGTGGTGTCGGTGCTGACGGGGGAGAAGTCCCGGGCGAAGACCTGGGCCACCCCACCCTTGGGGCCGACCTGATAGAGCGCGTCGACGTCGCCGCCGGTGACCCAGAGGTGGCCGCGGGCGTCGAAGGTGATGCCGTTGGCGTGCTTGACGCCGGTCGCGAAGACGGTGACGTCCCTGGCCGGGTCGAAGTCCTTGGCACCGAGCCGGCCCACGGCGACCCGGAAGATGATCCCCGAGTCGGGCTGGGCGAAGAAGAGGTCGCCCACCGAATCGGCGGCGGCGCCGAGGATCGCGGTGCCGGGCTTGACCGGGAGCTGGCCCACCCGCTCCGGCACGGGGTCGGCCGGGTCGACCCGATAGATCGCGCCGTCCTTCCAGTCGGCCACGAAGAGGCGTCCGTTGAAGACGGCCATCCCCTCGATGGCGGAGGTGCTGTCGGCGCCGATGGTGGTCAGTACGCGCATCGACGCCTGGTGGGGATCGGTCGCGGGCGTGGCCGCGGGGCGGCAGGCGACGGCCAGCAAGAACCCGAACGGGATGATCCTGCGCACTGCGGCCTCCCGGGAATTGGGGATCGTGCGAGCGGGCCGCGCGGAGCGCAGGCCCGGGTCAGAGCAGGGCGATGGCGGTGGCCTTGAGGGTGAGCGCCACCTCGCGGCCCGGGACGAGAGCCAGCGATTCGGCGTATGCGGCGGTCACGACCGCCACCCAGGGATGCTCGCCGGACATATGAATGTAAGTCACCGGGCCGGCGCGCTGGAGGCGATCCACCACCGCCGTCAGGTGATTGCGCGCGCCGGGAAGGAGCTCGGCCGTCACGAGGATGTCCTCGGGCCGGATGAGCGCGTGTGCCGCGCCCTCGCGATCGGCGACGACGGCGAGTTCGAGGCGCCCGGTGTCGAACACCGCGGGGAACCGGCCGCCTTCCTCGGGGCCATCCCGTCGCACCACGCCGGCCAGGACGTTCCCCGCGCCGAGGAACTCGGCCACGAACGCGGAGGCCGGGCGCTGGAACACCGCTTCCGGCGTGCCCTGCTGCACGATGCGTCCGTCGGCGAGCACGGCCACCAACGTGGCGAGCCGGAGCGCTTCCTCGAAGTCGTGGCTCACCTGCAGGATGGTGAAGCGCTCCCGTTCGTGGAGGGCGCGCAACTCCCGGCGCAGTTGCTGGCGCATGGCGGGGTCGGCGGCGGCGAAGGGTTCGTCGAGGAGGACGATCCGCGGCGCGGGCGCGAGCGCTCGGGCGAGCGCCACGCGCTGGCGTTCGCCGCCGGAGAGCGCCCTGGGTGCGCGGTCGAGGAGATGGAGCAGGCCGAGCGCCGCCGCGAGTTCTTCCACCCGGCCGCGGGCCGGCGGCGGCGCATCGGCGGCGGGGCGGAGCCCGTAGCCGATGTTGTCGCGGACCGACAGGTGGGGAAAGAGGTGGTAGTGCTGGTACACGACGCCGATGCGGCGGCGCTCCGGCGGTACGCTCGCGACGTCGACCCCGCCCAGCTCGATCCGCCCGCGGAGCAGGGGGAGGTGTCCCGCGATGGCCTCGAGGAGCGTGGTCTTGCCCGACCCGGTGGGCCCGAGGAGCACTGCGTGCGCGCCCGTCGGGACGGTCAGCGAGACGTCGTCGAGCGTGAACTCCCCCGCTCGCACGCCGACCCGGTCGAGGTGGATCACCGGTGGTCGTCCGGTTGCAGGGCGCGCACCAGGCCGAACACGGCGAGCGCCACGAGCAGCAGCATCAGCGCCGCCGGCACCGCCGCACCGAGGCCGTCGGTGGTGAAGCGATCATAGATAAGGACGCTCGCCACCCGGGGGTGATAGGTGAGGATCACGATCGCGCCGAACTCGCTCACCGCCCGGGCCCAGCCGAGCGCGGCGGCCGCGACGATGCCCCGGCCGGCCAGCGGCAGGGTGATGCGGCGGAAGGCGCGCCACGGCCCGTCCCCCAGCGTACGGGCGACGCGCTCGAGGTGCGGGTCGACGGCGGCGATGGATTCACGGGCGCCGCTCACGATGATCGGCACTGAGACGAAGAGCATCGCCGCGACGATGCCGGGCACGTGGCTCACGAACTCGAGCCCCAGGTGTGCGAGGGCCCCGCCCACCGCGGAGCGGCGCCCGAGGAAGAGAAGGAGCGCGATGCCGGCGACCGGGTGGGGGACCACCACCGGCAGGTCCACCAGCGCCTCGACCACGCGCCGCCCCGGGAACCGCGCGCGGGCGAGGAGCCAGGCGAGCGGCACGCCGAGTGCCACGCCGCACGCGGTGGCGGCGGTGGCGGTGATCCCGGTGAGCGCGATCGAGTCGCGGAGCTCGGGGTCGGCAAGTGCGTCGAGGATGCCGCCCGGTGAGGTCGAGAGCAGCAGCTTGAGCAGCGGCCCGACGATGAACATGACGAGGAGCGCGCCGAGGAGGGCCAGGAGGATCCGGGTGATCGTGAAGGTACGCATCGCCCGGTAAGCTGCGGCGTTGGTGGACGTCGGTCAATCGGGTATCGTTGGGGGAGCTATCAGCTATCAGCTATCAGCCGACCGCCAACAGCGCAATGCGCATGGCTCCACGCTCCACGCTCCTGACCCCAAGCTCTCCCGCACTCCACCCGGGCACTCGACCATGAAGATCGCATTCCTCGGACTTGGCGCCCTCGGCGCACCGATCGCCGGTCGGCTCGCTGCCGCGCATCCCACCACCGTGTGGAACCGCACCCGCGCGCGCACCGATGCGTTCCTGGCGCAACACGTGGCCACCGGTGCGGCGACGCCGCGTGCGGCGGCGAGCGGGGCCGACGTCGTCCTGACCTGCCTCCCGACGTCGCGCGAGGTCGAAGCGCTGCTCGACGGCCCGGACGGCCTGCTCGCCGGGCTCCGCCCCGGCGCGCTCGTCCTCGACTGCACCTCCGGGGATCCGGCCACGTCCCGGCGGATCGCCGCGCGGCTGGCGGAGCTGAAGGTGGACTTCGCCGACGCGCCGGTGAGCGGCGGTCCGCCGGCGGCGGCGAGCGGCGCCCTCACCGTGATGGTCGGGGGCGACGCGGCCGTCTTCGAGCGGGCGCGCCCGGTGCTCGCCGCGTTCGGGAAGCGGATCGAGCACGTGGGGCCGGTCGGGTCGGGTCACGCCCTCAAGTCGGTCAACAACGCGCTCCTCGCGGCCAACATCCTTGCGGTCGCGGAAGGGTTGACCGCCCTGGTCAAGGCGGGGGTTCCGGCCGGCAAGGCGGTGGAGGTCATCAACGCCTCGAGCGGGCGCTCATTCGTGAGCGAGGCGCTGGTGCCCGAGCGGGTGCTGGCCGGCACGTGGCCCCGGCTCTTCCGCCTGGCGCTCCTCGACAAGGACGTCGGCATCGCCCTGGGCGTGCTCGACGCCGCCGGCGTCCCGGGCCCGCTCCTGGGCCGGGTCCGGGACCTGACGGCGCAACTCTGCACCGAACTCGGCGAGGCGGCCGACTATCTCGACCCGATCCGAAGGGCGGAGCGCCGGGCCGGCGTCGAGATCCGCGCGTGAACCCGAGCGGACCCTTGCCGCCGGTGCCCGGTCGGGCGACCTTTTCCTCCCCTTCAGACGGGCGCCGCGATGGGTGACTGGGGCACGACCGAACGCATCGAAGCCGAGATCCTGCTGGGCGATGGCACCCACCTGTTCGGGGCGCTGTTCGTCCAGGGGCGGGTGCCGCATCACGACGGCCCCGAGACGCTGGTCGAGATGCTGAACCGCCCGGAGCCGTTCACCGCGGTGGCGCTCACCGGCGGCGGGGTGGTGTTCGTGCCGAAGTCGCAGATCGCGCTCATCCTCGCGGAGCCCGCGCCGGCACCGGACGACGACGGCGCGCGCCAGTCCACCATCAAGCTCGTCGGCCTCGAGCTCGAGATGCTCGGCGGCAAGGTGCTGACCGGGCTGGTGTCGGTCGACCTGCCGCCCACCCACGCCCGGCCGATCGACTTCCTCAACGAGGCCGGGGCGTTCTTCACCCTGACCACCCATTCCGCGACCTGGGTCGTCCATCGCGCACACCTGCGCGGCGCCCGGCCGGCCGACTGAGATCCCCATGGCCCGACTCGACAAGTTCATCCAGGTCCTCGCCGAGCAGAAGGCGGACGCGCTCGAACTCGCCAACGGCAAGCCGGCGTCGCTGCTGACCGCGGGCGGCCCGCGGCCGCTCACGAAGGACCCGGTGTCCACGGCGCAGATCGTGGCGCTGCTCCGGGAGATCGCCACCGGCGCCGCGGGCCAGCAGCTGGTCGCGGGGCAGGACGCGAGCTTCTCCTACGCCTCCCCCAACGGCGAC
>DASYXP010000248.1:0-6252 GCA_035934835.1 Gemmatimonadales bacterium
CGACGTCGACGAAGGCCACATCACCCTCGCCTCCCCCCTCGGGCGCGCTCTCAAGGGCCGCAAGGTGGGCGATGAGGTCGAGCTCGTCCTTCCCACGATGCGCCGCCAGCTCAAGGTCGTGGCGCTGGACGCGATGGCGAAGTAGCGCTGCGAGCGGGGAACCCGGACCCGACGCTCACGACCCACGACTCACGACTCACGACCCACGACCCCATGGACTTTCCCAAGAAGCAGCTCCTCGTCATCGGCGACCGGGTCCTCATCACCCCCGAAGAGGGCGAGGAGCGCACCCGCGTCGGGCTCTACCTCCCGGCCACCGCCATCGACGCCCAGCAGGTCCAGAGCGGCACGGTCATCGGCACCGGTCCCGGCGAGCCGATCGACGACCTCTCCGCCCTCGACGCCGAGCCCTGGAAGCTCGGCGCCAAGGACCAGCGCTACCGCCCGATGCAGGCCCGGATCGGCGACCACGCCATCTTCTTCCGCAAGGCCGCCGTCGAGATCACCTTCGAGGAAAAGCGCTACCTCGTCGTCCCCCTCGCCGCGATCCTGGTGCTGGTGCGGCAGGACCTGCCGATCTAGTCACGGGCTGCGTGAGGCGGGGGACGGGTGGGCCGCGCGTGGCGGGCGGCGAATAGTCCTGCACGACACCCGTTGTCCGTTCCCCGTCGCCGGCCCGTACCCGGCCACGCGCCTCCCGTCTCCCGACCCCTGACGACCATGCCATTCGAACTCCCCCCCGCCGCCCGCCAGTACCGCGCCGCGATGTGGCTCTTTGCGCTGCTCGCCATTGCGGCGGTGGTGCCCGTGGTCCAGGGGATCCGCGGGGTCATCCCGCGCACCCTCGGGCTCGCGTCCGGTGGGATCAGCGTGGCCAGCTTCTTCCTGGCGGCCACTTTCGGCCTCCGGGGTCGCCGGCTGCTCATCGAGGCGCGGGAGCGGGAGGCCGCGCGCCTCGCGCTCGTGATGCTCGCCGGCGTGCTCAAGGACCGGGGCGACGACGAACTCGAAGCCCTGGCCCGGCAGCAAGGCACCGCCGCCGAGGCCGCCCGCTCCGTCCTCGGCCGCCGCCGCGAGGACCGGGATCGCGCCACGCGACGCCAGGCGCCCCCCGCCTGATGTGCTACCTCCTCACCGTGGCCTCACCGCTTACCCTGAGCGAAGTGCGCTCGATGCTCCCGGCCGGGATGCTTGCCGACCTGTGCGACGCCTCCCTGGTCCGGGCCTGGCACCGCCCCCTCCCCGAGGTCCAGACCGTCGCGGCGCTCCTCCACGGCGGCTGCTCCTGCGACTTCGTCCTGCCCCGCCCCGCCGATCCGAAGGCCGATGACGCCGACCTCCGCAAGCGCTACCGGGCGGCCGCCGCCACGCGATCGGTCACCATCCAGGCGCTCGAGCGCCACGCCCGCGCCCGCGCGCTCCGGAAGTACGCCCCGGGGCACTGGCCGGTGGCGCTCAACCGGTTCGTCGCCGAGCACGCGCGCAACGCGGGGGCGACCGGGTACCTGCTGGAGTATGAGACGGACGGACGGATGGTCGCCGGGTCGGATGGAGGGGTGGACGCAGGGGCGGACGATGCGATGCCGGCCCCGATCCGACCATCCGACCGTGGGTCCATGCGAGTGGCCGACCGCGAGCCCGAACGCCTGGCCGTCCCCGCCCGCCACGACCACGCCTGGCTTGTCCCTGACCGTGTGATCATCGTCACACCGTGACGGTTTCGGCGCGCCAGCCGGCGCGTGCTATATTCGTTCCCCGGCCGTCTCTGCCGCGGAGCCAATGACATCCGATCCAGCCGGCGCATTGCCGCCGGAACCGAACGACCCTGAGCCGGCCAGCGAGGAACCCTCCCCGCTGCGCCGGCTCAAGCACGCGCTTTTCGGCCGCCCACGCGACCTCACCGACACCGGCCTCTTCCACCGGCTGGCGCTCATCCCCTTCCTGGCCTGGGTCGGGCTCGGCGCGGACGGGCTGTCGTCGTCCTCCTACGGCCCCGAGGAGGCCTTCCGGGCGCTGGGCCAGCACACCTACCTGGCCATCGGCCTCGCGCTCCTCACGGCGTTCACCGTGCTCCTTATTTCGAGCGCCTACAGCAGGCTCATCGAGGAGTTCCCCACCGGTGGCGGCGGCTATGTGGTGGCCACCAAGCTGCTCGGGCCGAGCGCCGGCGTCATCTCGGGGAGCGCGCTGCTCGTCGACTACGTCCTCACCATCACCACCTCGCTTGCCGCCGCCGGCGACGCGCTCTTCAGCCTCCTCGGCCCCCAGTGGGCGCCGCTCAAGCTCCCGCTCGAGGTGGTGCTCATCGTGGTGCTCACCGGGCTCAACATCCGCGGCGTGCGCGAGTCGGTCATCGCGCTGCTGCCGATCTTCCTGCTCTTCCTCGTCACCCACCTGCTGGTCATCGGCGGCGGGATCGTGGCGCACCTGGGCCGGGTCCCCGAGGTGGTCCAGCAGGTCCAGACCGGCTACTCGAGCGGGATGTCGCTCCTGGGCGCGGTGGGGATGACGCTCCTCTTCGTCCGGGCGTACTCGCTGGGCGGCGGCACCTACACCGGGATCGAGGCCGTGTCGAACGGCCTCCCCATCATGCGCGACCCCAAGGTCCGGACCGGGAAGCGCACCATGCTCTACATGGCCACGTCGCTGGCCTTCACCGCCGGCGGCCTCATCGTCTGCTACCTCCTCTGGGGCATCGGGCCGGTCGAGGGGAAGACGATGAACGCCGTGCTGGTGGAGCGGATGGTGGCGGGAATGCCCTTCGGCCACCTCTTCCTCATCCTGACCCTCTTCTCCGAGGGCGCACTCCTGGTGGTGGCGGCACAGGCGGGGTTCATCGACGGGCCCCGGGTGCTGGCCAACATGGCCGTGGACTCCTGGGTGCCGCACCGGTTCGCCGCGCTTTCGGAACGGCTCACCACCCAGAACGGGATCGTGCTGATGGGCGTGGCGGCGCTCGCGGCGCTGCTCTACACCGGCGGCCAGGTGAGCCACCTGATCGTGATGTACAGCATCAACGTGTTCCTCACGTTCTCGCTGTCGATGTTCGCGATGCTGAAGCACTGGCGCGCCGCGAAGGGGCGCCCCCGGCGCGGGGCGCGGATGACGCTCTTCGCGGCGGGGTTCGCGATGTGCGCCACCATCCTCGCCATCACCGTCTTCGAGAAGTTCAGCGAGGGCGGCTGGGTCACCGTGGCGGTCACCGCGGTGCTGATCGGCATCTGCCTCTGGATCCGGCGGCACTACCGCCAGTCGAGCGCCAAGATCGAGGAGCTCTACCGCCAGCTCGGCGACCTCCCCACGACCACCAAGCCCGGCGCCACCCCGCCCGCGCTCGACCCGAAGGCGCCGACCGCGGTGATGCTCGTGGCCTCGTACGGCGGGATCGGGATCCACACCCTCCTCAACATCTTCCGCGCCTTCCCGGGGCACTTCAAGAACGTGGTGTTCATCTCCGTCGGGCTCGTCGACTCCGGCGAGTTCAAGGGGGAACACGCGGTCGAGGAGCTCAAGGCCCGCACCGCGGAGATGCTCGCCCAGTACGTGACGCTGGCCCAGGGGCTCGGCGTCGCCGCGACCTCCCGGATGGCCGTCGGCACCGAGGTGGTGGAGTCGGCGGAACACCTCTGCCTCGAGGTGGCCAAGGAGTTCCCCCGGACCACCTTCTTTGCCGGCAAGATGATCTTCCAGCGGGAGACCTGGTACCAGGGGATCCTGCACAACGAGACGGCGTTCGCCATCCAGAAGCGGCTGCAGTGGGCGGGGAAGACGATGGTCACGATGCCGGTGCGGGTCCGCGAAGCGTAGGGGGACCGGCCGCGGCAAGAGTGGACAGCGCTTAGGGCTTAGGGCTTAGGGCTTATTCAGGACGATAGGCCAGCCGCCTCCCTGAAACCAGCACGACGCCGGCCCGTCAGGGATTGGCGGTCCTGCGGCCACACCCCTTCCACCTTCGTACGGAGACCCTCCCGATGCGCTCGCTTCGCACCCTCTCCCTCCTGGCGCTCCTGCTCACGCCCGCCGCCGCCGCGGCCCAGGGAGGTCCCGTCTCCGACGCGGCCCGGATGATGGCCAAGGACAACGCCAAGTTCCTCCTCGCTGCCGCCGAGGCGATGCCGGCGGACAAGTACGCGTTCAAGCCCACCCCGGCGCAGATGAGCTTCGGGCAGCTGATCGCCCACATCGCCGGCGACGACCACTTCACCTGCTCCGCCATTGCCGGGGTCAAGCCGGCGCCCCGCACCCGGGTGGCCCCCACCGAAGGCAAGGAAAAGCTGGTCGCCGCCCTCAAGGCCTCCTTCGACGAGTGCGATGCCGCCCTCACTGCCCTCAAGGACGCCACGCTCGGCGATACCGTCGCCTGGTACGGCGGAAAAGTCAGCCGGGCCATGGCCGTCTTCGGCCTCCTGACCGACTGGGCCGACCACTACAGCCAGCAGGCGATGTACCTCCGCCTGAACGGCATCCTGCCCCCGACGGCGCGCAAGGGCGGGATGTAGGGGGCAGGAACGAGGTCGCGAGTCGCAGGTCGCGAGTCGCGAGTCGCGAGTCGCGAGTCGAAGGTCGCAGGTCGCGGGGGCCTGGGTCGCACGTCGGACTCGGGCCCCACGCGCCGAATACCGCACCCCACCTCCCCACGGGGCCTGTCATGCACCGCCTGCTCGCCGTTACCTCGCTCGTGGCCTGCCTTGCCGTTCCGGCCGCGGCACAGCAGCGGCCCTCGGAGCCCCGAGTCTTCACCCACGCCGACACGCTCCACGGCTCGAACACCGCGGAGCGTGCCTGGTGGGACGCCGAGTTCTACGACCTGCACGTCACCGTGCATCCCGCCGACAGCAGCATCACCGGGTGGAACGGGATCACCTACCGGGTGCTCCAGCCCCGGTCGGTGATGCAGCTCGACCTGCAGGTCCCGCTCGAAATGGACAGCGTGGTGCAGGACGGGCGGTCGCTCCCGTTCCGGCGCGATGGCAACGCCTTCTTCGTTCCCCTGGCCGCACGCCAGCGGACGGGGGAGCGGCGGACCCTTCGCGTGTACTATCACGGCGGCTGGCACGCCGGCCCCGCCGACACCGGCCGCCGACGCTACCTCGGGCCCTTCCACTGGGCCACCGACTCCGGCGGCCGGCCGTGGGTCGCCACGTCCGATGAAGGGCCCGGCGCCAGCAGCTGGTGGCCGCTCAAGGACTATCCCGCCGACGAGCCCGACAGCCAACGGATCGCCATCACGGTGCCTGACCCGATGATCGACGTCTCCAACGGGCGGCTCCGCTCCACCACCCGCAACGCCGACGGCACCACCACCTGGGAATGGTTCGTGGCCGACCCGATCAACGGCTACGACGTGGCCATCAACGCCTCGGCGGACTACGTGCCCGTGCGGGACACGCTGGCCGGCGCCGTGGGGCCACTGACCCTGGAGTTCTGGGCGCTGGCCCCGCACAGGGACAAGGCCGCCGCCCTGATGCCGCAGGTCAAGGGAATGCTTGCCTGCTACGAGCGCTGGTTCGGGCCCTATCCCTGGTACCGGGACGGCTACAAGCTGATCGAGGCGCCCTATCTCGGGATGGAGCACCAGAGCGGGATCGCCTACGGGAACGAGTTCCTCCCCGGCTACCTCGGCCGCGACCTCTCCGGCACCGGCGAGGGGCTGGGGTGGGATTACATCGTCGTGCACGAGAGCGCCCACGAGTGGTGGGGCAACAGCGTGAGCGCCAAGGACCACGCCGACATGTGGATCCACGAGAGCTTCGGGATGTACGCCGAAGCGCTGTACCTGGAGTGCCAGAAGGACCATGCTGCCGGGGTCCGGTACCTGGTCGGGGTGCGGAAGAACATCAAGAACGACGAGCCCATCATCGGCAGCTACGGCGTGTATGACGTGCCCCGGTCGCAGGACCGGTACTTCAAGGGCGCCAATATGCTGATGACCATGCGCGCCGTGGTCGACGACGACGCCAAGTGGCTCGCCACGCTCCGCGGGCTCCAGCGCACTTTTCGCCACCAGACCGTCACTGCCAGCGACATCCGCGACTACATGAGCCGCACCACCGGTGTCGATCTCCAGAAGATCTTCGTCGAGTACCAGGAGACGACGCTGGTCCCGACTCTCGAATACAAGAGCGACGGGAAGACGCTGTCGTATCACTGGACCGACGTGATCCCCGGCTTCGACATACCGGTGGATGTGGCGCTGGGTGCCGACAGCACCGCCTACACTCGGCTCCATCCGACCGAGGCGTGGCAGACCAT
>DASYXP010000264.1:0-3227 GCA_035934835.1 Gemmatimonadales bacterium
CGCACCGGCCCCAGCCGACGGGCCAGGTCCCATGGACAGTGGACGCGCCGGAGCCCGCCGGCGGGATCATCCCGCTCCGCGAAGGGGCGCCGTCGCGGGAGCGGGACGGGCTCCATCGCTGCAGCTACTGCGGCGGGGCACTGCCGTCGGGGCGCCAGGTCAACTTCTGCCCCCACTGCGGGCAGAGCCAGTCGTTCACGCGCTGCCCCGAGTGCAGCGCCGAGGTGGAACTGGGCTGGCACCACTGCATCAGCTGCGGACATCCCATCGGCGACGAAGCGTAAGCACCGACTTCCTTCACCCCAAGATCCCCCCTGATGCGACGATCCCTGCTGTGCCTGGCGCTGACCGCAGCCCCCCTCGCGGCGCAGATGCCGGCCTCGACGCCGCCCGAGCTGGCGGACAGCCTGGTCCTCGATCACCAGTTCCAGGCTGGGGCCGATGATCGAGCGCCGCTGGCACTTGAGGCGGGCACCGTGTACCGGGCGGAGGCAGATCGGGCCGATATTCAACTCGAGGTCGTTCCGGTGCCGCCCGGGCATCACGCGCCTTATGTGACGGCGACGGCACGTGGCGTGAGCGAGACCGATCAGATCACGTTCGAGATCTACCCCATGACCAGCGGCCAAGTGGAGATACGGGTGCTCGGCGGCGCACCGGGGGCGGTGACGCATCTGCAGGTGTATCTCGACCGGCGGCGATCCCAGTCCCGACGGCTCGCTGCCGAGGGTCCCGGCTGGACAGGCGGACTCGAGATCCGGCTCGGGTTCCACGATCCGTACCGCCAAGGCCTGAGCACGGTGGCGGGCGGCGGCCTGGTGCTCGATGCCTGCGCCAATTTTCGACCGGGCCCTGAGGTGCGGAACCGATTGAGCGGTTGCATCATCGGGATCGAGTACCAGTCCGGCGTCTCGCCCTTCCAATCCACGAAGCTGTTCATCGAACCCCGACTTCATCTATGGGGCGGACCGTCTGCCGCCGGGATGTCGGGAAATGAGGTCGGTCTGTTGGGGCGTGTCGCCTTCGGGCTCGGGTCCAGCCGGCCCGGTGACAGCCTGGGGACGAAGAGCTCAAGCTACTACGGCGTCGGCGCCTACTTGGCCCACGACATCGCTCCCGACGCAATAGGCACGGGATGGCAACTTCAGCTGGTCGCGATGCATGCGTTCGCGGCGGGAGGCGGCAGCGACTGGTCCGGGGCCGACCTGGTGAGCGTCGGGATAGCACGCTACTTCTGAGCGCCATTCCGCTTCCTTGAGGGGGGCGTCCGGCAGGGGCATATTCCAGCCCTATGCCGAACGCCCCCCAGGTCGTCTTCCTCTCCGGTGTTCGCGCCGGTTTCGGCGCGTTCGGCGGCACGCTCAAGGACCTCTCCGCCACCGACCTGGGCGTCGTCGTCGCCAGGGCGGCCATCGCGCGTGCCGGGCTCCCGGTCGAGCGCTACGACCACGCGGTGTTCGGCAACGCGCTCCAGACGTCCAAGGACGCGATCTACCTCGCCCGGCACGTCGCCCTCCGCGCCGGGCTCCCGATCCCCGTCCCCGCCCTCACGGTCAACCGTCTCTGCGGCTCCGGTTTCGAGTCGATCATCGAGGGCGCCCGCCAGATCCTGCTCGGCGAGAGCCGGGTGGTGCTGGCGGGGGGCACGGAGTCGATGAGCCAGGCGCCGCACGTGCTGCGCGGGGCCCGCTGGGGATACCGCCTGGGCCCGACGCCGCCGCTCGAAGACTCCCTCTGGGAGGCGCTCCGCGACACCGAATGCGACAAGTCGATGGCGGAGACCGCCGAGGCGCTGGCGGAGAAGTACGGGATCACCCGCGCCGACGTGGACGCCTACGCGTTCCGGAGCCAGCAGGCGGCGGACGCGGCGTGGAAGGCCGGCGCCTTCGCCGACGAGGTGGTGCCGGTGACGATCCGCGACCGGAAGACGAAGCAGGATCTCGCCTGGGCGCTGGACGAGCATCGCCGGCCCGACACCACGCTCGACGGGCTTGCCAAGCTGCCGCCCTACTTCCGGAAGGACGGGGTGGTGACGGCGGGGAATGCCTCCGGGATCGTCGACGGCGCGGCGGCGGTGGTGATCGCGGACGAGGCGATCGCCCGGGAGGCGAAGCTCATGCCCCTCGGGCGGCTGGTGGCGTGGGGGATCGCGGGGGTGGACCCCGCGGTGATGGGGATCGGCCCCGCCCCCGCCGCGCGCAAGGCGCTCGAACGCGCCGGGATGAAACTGGACCAGATGGATCTCGTCGAGGTGAACGAGGCCTTCGCCGCGCAGTACCTGGCGGTCGAGAAGGAACTCGGGCTCGACCGTGCCCGCACCAACGCCGAGGGGGGCGCCGTGGCGCTGGGCCACCCGCTCGGCGCCACCGGTACCCGCATCACGCTGCACCTGCTCCACGCGCTCCGCCGGACCGGCAAGCGATTCGGCCTGGGCAGCGCGTGCATCGGCGGCGGCCAGGGCGCCGCGGTCATCGTCGAAGCCTTTCCCCGTTAAGGAGCCGTCATGGCCATCCTGCCGATCGCCCTCTTTGCCGCGGTGCTCTACCTGTTCGGGAGCCTCCGCGTGCTCAACGAGTACGAGCGCGGCGTCGTCTTCACGCTCGGCCGCTTCACCGGGGTCAAGGGACCCGGGCTCTGCGTGGTACCGGTGCTCTTTGCCACGATGCGGAAGATCTCCCTGCGGACGATGGCGCTCGACATCCCGCCGCAGGACGTCATCACCCGCGACAACGTGTCGATCAAGGTCAACGCCGTGATGTACGTGACCGTGGCCGACCCCGAGAAGGCCATCATCGGGATCGAGAACTACCTCTACGCCACCAGCCAGCTGGCGCAGACCACGCTCCGCTCGGTGCTGGGCGAGGTGGAACTCGACGAGGTGCTCTCCGACCGCGAGAAGATCAACGGCATCCTCAAGAACATCATCGACACCCGGACCGAGGCGTGGGGGATCGCCGTCTCCGCCGTCGAGGTCAAGGACGTCGACCTGCCGCCGGAGATGAAGCGGGCGATGGCCCGCCAGGCGGAGGCGGAGCGGGAGCGGCGCGCCAAGGTGATCGCCGCCCAGGGCGAGCTGCAGGCGAGCCAGACCCTGGCCGAGGCGGCGCACACGATGGCGCAGGAGCCACTGACGATGCAGCTGCGTTACCTGCAGACCGTCACCGAGATCGCGAGCGAGAACAATTCGACAACGATCTTCCCGCTGCCGATGGAGCTCCTCCGGCCGT
>DASYXP010000298.1:0-4011 GCA_035934835.1 Gemmatimonadales bacterium
GTAAGTGCAGGTGCCGGTGGACACCGCCACGATCTGGGCCTGCACCCAGGCATCGTCCGAGGTCTTGGTGGTGTCACCCTCCCAGAAGACGAACGCACTGTCGCTCGTGGTCGGCGCCCGGTACTCCGAGGAGAAGCCCGAGGCGTTGGTCACCGTGAGGGTCGTGGCCGAACCTGGCGTGGCGCAGATGGTGTAGTAGCCCCGCATGGCGCGGTAGGTGATCGACGTGTCGCTCACCGCCCGGATGTCGGAGATCGTGTCGAGCGTGCTGGACGTGCCGATCGTGACCTGGCGGAGCTCGTTCGGGATCACGAGCGCGCCGGAGCGCAGGTTGTCCTGCAGGTCGCCACGCTGCGCCTGCGCGTCGGTGACCCGCTGCGTGGTGATGAGCATCTTGTAGATGACCGTCGACACCAGGCCCAGGAGGACCATGGCGATGAGCGTCTCGACGAGGGTGAAGCCGCGAGGACCACGCCGGGGAGCGCTCATGTGGCACAGCTCACGATCGTGGCCAGGGTGTCGGTGATGGTCCCGTTGTACTTCTTGTAGGTGACGACCTCGACCACCGTGCGGGCGATCCCCGTGGTCGGCACGGTCCAGGCCTCGGTGACGCTGTTGGTGGTGGCGGTGCCGCTCGCGAACGACCCCGAGGTGCAGCGGGGGTTGGTGGCGTTGGCCGCCCGCCGGAGCCGCTCGATGCGCGCGGCCGCGACGGCGGTGGCGTTGGTGGTGCGCTGGCCCTGCCCCAGCATCCGGGTGGCCGCGGCCGAGCCGCCCGCCAGCGCCAGCACGCCGATGCCGAGGATGACCACCGCGATCATCACCTCGGTGATGGTGAAACCCGCGCGTCCCTCGCTCATCGCGTGACCCTCCCGAACTGGCCGACGTTGACGGTATCGGCGGCGGCGTTCCGGGTCAGGATGTAGGTGGCCGGGCTCTGGGTATACGGGATGCCGCGCGGATCGAACGTAAAGTCGAGCGAACTCCCCGGGCTGCAAGAACTGCCGCTGCAGGCAGTCGTGGTCACCCCGTACGCCGTGACCAGGCTGCGGCTGGTGAGCGTGTCGATGGGCGTGCCGCCGCAGTTCTGCGTCGTGACCCAGAGCTTGCCGCTGCTGTTGAGGTGCACCGTGGCGCAGCGGTCCCGCGCGATGGCCGCGGTGCGCGCGATGGCGAGCTGGCTCGCGACGGAATTGCCGGCGCCCTTCACCGACTTCGCGTCGCTGCTGGTGCTCAGCGCCGGCACCGCGATCGTCGTGATGATCGCGATGAGCGCGAGCACGATCACCACCTCGATCAGGCTGAAGCCGCCCCGCGATCGTGCCATTGCCGACCCCGTTTGACGTGAGAACACGCCGCCCTCCTTGGCAGGATGGGTGCCGTCTTCTAAGATATTGTTTCGCAATGACTTACGGTTCAAGATGCAATCTATTGCCATGCAACTTTATGCACGTCGTGCAAATATCGGCACTACTCGAGGCCGTAGCTGCGGATCTTGTAGAACAGCGTCCGGAGGCTCACGCCCAGCGCCTTGGCCGCGGCGCGCCGGTTGCCGTCGGCGCCCGCCAGCGCCCGCGCGATGGCGGCCCGCTCGATGGCCTCGACCTGCGGCTTGAGCGAGTCGGTGGTGCCGGCGGGCGCCGAGCCCCGGGTATCGCCCAGCAGGAAATCCCCCGCATCCAGCGTCGAGCTCGGCGCAAGCACGGCGGCGCGCTCGATCACGTTCCGGAGCTCGCGCACGTTGCCCGGCCACCGGTAGCCGTGGAGCCGGCCGAGCGCGTCCGGACTCAGGCTCAGGGGCCGGCCGAGCCGGGCGCCGGCCTGCGCCAGGAAGTGCGCCGCGAGCGCGGGTATGTCCTCCGGCCGGTCGCGCAGCGGCGGCAGCGCCAGCTGGACCACGTTGAGCCGATAGAACAGGTCCTCCCGGAACCGGCCATCCCGGACCAGTTCGTCGAGCGGGCGGGCGGTGGCGGCGATGACCCGCACGTCGACCTTTCGCTCGCTGGCCTCGCCGACCCGGCGGATGGCTCCCTCCTCGAGGGCCCGCAGCAGCTTCGGCTGCAGCGCGAAGGGCAGGTCGCCGATCTCGTCGAGCAGGAGCGTCCCCCGGTCGGCCTCCTCGAAGAGCCCGCGGCGGTCCCCGGTGGCGCCGGTGAACGAGCCGCGGACGTGGCCGAAGAGCTCCGACTCGATCAGTGCCTCGGGGATCGCCGCGCAATTGACCGCGACAAAGCGCTCCGCGGCGCGCGGACTCCGCTGGTGGATGAGCCGGGCGATGACCTCCTTGCCGGTGCCGCTCTCCCCGGTGAGGAGCACGGTCGTGGCGTGGCCGGCCACCCGGCTCGCCAGCTCGACCACCCGCCGCATCGCCGGACTCTCGACGACGAGGCCCCCGCCGGCCGCGCCACCCGCCACGGTCGCCCGCAACTCCGCCACCTCCCGCCGCAGCCGCTCCCGCTCCTCCGCCTTCCGGAGGGTGAAGAGCACCTCGTCGGGCCGGAAGGGCTTGTGCAGGTAATCGTACGCCCCCTCGCGGATGACCTCGAGCGCCGCGTCCTCGCTCCCGTAGGCGCTCATCACCACCACCAGCGCGGCCCCGCCGGCGGCGCGATACCGGCGCAGGAACTCGCGCCCGTCGAGCCCGGGCATCCGGACGTCGCAGAGGATGAGGTCGAAGGGATCGGCCTGGGCCAGCTCGAGCGCGCGCGCCGGATCGCCCTCGGCCACGACCGTATAGCCGGCCTCGCCGAGCAGGAGCCCCAGCGAACGCCGGAGGCCGGGATCGTCGTCGATGATGAGGACCCGCGTCACGCCGGCACCTCCGCCGCAGGCAGGAACACCCGGAACACCGCCCCGCCTTCGCGGCCGCGATCGACCCAGATGACGCCGCCCGCATCGTGCACCGTCCGCGCTGCGATGGCGAGGCCGAGCCCGGTGCCGGCGCCCGGCGCCTTGGTGGTGTAGAAGAGGTCGAACACGCGGTCGCGATCGCCCTCGGGGACCCCGGGGCCTTCGTCGGCCACGTGGAGCGCGATGCCGGGTGCGCCGGCAGGCCGGTCGGCCCGCCAGGGGCGGGACTCCCGTTCGCGCGCACCGCGCCGATCCTCACCGGCTGGATCCTCGGCGCGCCGCGGCCCGGGGATCGGACCCGCCGTGGCCTTCCCGACGCCGACCCAGATCCGGCCGTCGGGTCGGGCGTCACGGGCATTGAGGACGAGGTTCACGACGAGCTGCTCCACGGCGTGGCGGTCGACGCGGACCGGCGGCAGGTCGGCCGCGACGTCGAGGTGGAGCCGGCCCGGCTCGACGGTGCGCTGGGCGCCGAGGAGTTCCACCGTGGAGCGGACTGCGGCGCCCACATCGATCGGCGCCGGCGTGGCGCGGGGCCGGGCATAATCGAGGAGCTCCTGGACGATGCGATCCATCCGCACGACCTCGCGCTGCATGTCGGCGACCACAGCGGCATCGGCGCCCCGGCGGCGGAGCACCTCGAGGTAATTGCCGAGGGCGCCGAGGGGATTCCGGATCTCGTGGGCGACGCCGGCGGCGAGCTGCCCCACCGCGGCCAGCTTCTCGGCGCGGACCACCTGGCTTCGGGCGTCGAGGAGGCGGTCGGCCATCCAGGACAGGCGCTCGCTCAGGTGGGCAAAGTCCGCGGTGTCGAAGGTGGGCGGCTCGGGTGACCGTCCCTCCGCCAGCGCGTCGGCCTGCTCGCCGAGGAGGCGGAGGGGGCGGAGCACCCGGCCCCGCAGGAGCCACGCGCCGAAGACCACGATGACCCCGGTGCTCCCGAGCCAGAGGACGAGGAGCGCCCACACCGCCGCTCCGGCGTCATGGCCCGCGAAGAGCATCGCGCTCGCCCCCACCAGCAGCACCGCCGCCGAGGTGAGGAACGCGAAGCTGAAGAGGAGCTCGCCGCCGAGGGAGCGGCGCAGGGGTGGCATGCGGATAAAGATGGGATGGCGCGGCGGCCGGCGCGAGGGCGCACCGGCGTCAGAACCGGATGTAGGG
>DASYXP010000309.1:0-1900 GCA_035934835.1 Gemmatimonadales bacterium
CTCGCCGCGTGGCTCCTGCTGTGGATGATCCGCGGACTGATCGTGTCGGTGGTGCTGCGGGCGGGGTGAGTGCCGGCTAACAGCTATCAGCTCGAGCGTAGGAGATCGCCAGTCAATAGTTTCACGTCTCACCTCTCACGCCTCACGATCATGCCTGCCATCACTCCTGCATCCGGCGGTGTGCTTCTGCGACTCTACATCCAGCCGAGGGCGTCGCGGACTGAGGTCGTCGGGCTGCACGGCGATGCGATCAAGGTCCGGCTGGCGGCGCCGCCGGTGGATGGCGCCGCGAACGAGGAGCTCGTCCGGTCCCTGGCCGAGGCCCTCGACGTCCCGCGTGGCGCCGTGACGCTCGTGGCCGGTGCGTCCGGGCGCCGGAAGCAGGTGCAGGTCGATGGCATCGACGTCTCATTCGCCACGCGGCGCCTCCTCGGCCCCGGAGCGTCGTAGCGGACCACCCCTACCCCGATAGCCGGGCTGCACCCTATATTCCTCCGCACAACTGAAACTCGTGGCGATTTGCGCGCGCTTGCGGCCACGTTAATCAACAGCTAAAACGCCCCCGAACCCCGGTGCCGTTTTGGCGCCGGGGTGTGTGTTATTTCAATGACGAACGACCAACGACCAATGACCTCCCACCGCGCCGACCACCTCCTCCGCGTCGTCCACGAGCGCATCCTCGTGCTCGACGGGGCGATGGGAACGATGCTGCAGCGGCTCAAGCTCAGCGAGGCGGACTTCCGCGGCGAGCGCTTCCGCACGCACCCGACGGACCTCCGGGGCAACAACGACCTCCTTACCCTGACCCGCCCGGACGCGGTGAGGGACGTGCACGCCGCCTATCTCGAGGCCGGCGCCGACATCCTCGAGACCAACACCTTCAACTCGACGGCCATCTCCCAGGCCGACTACGGCCTGCAAGCCATCGTCCGCGAGCTCAACACGGCGGGTGCCCGGCTCGCCCGGGAGGCGGCGGACACGGCGGAGGCACGCGATCCCTCCCGCCCCCGCTTCGTGGCCGGCGTCCTCGGCCCCACCAACCGCACCGCCTCGCTCTCCGCCGACGTCAACGACCCCGGCGCCCGGCTGGTGGACTTCGACCAGCTCGTCGCGGCCTACCGCGAGGCCGGCGGCGGACTCCTCGACGGCGGATGTGACCTGCTCCTCGTCGAGACGGTCTTCGACACCCTCAACTGCAAGGCGGCACTCTTCGCGATCGCGGAGGAGTTCGCCGCACGCGGACACGGTGTGCCGGTGATGGTCTCCGTGACCATCACCGACCGGAGCGGCCGCACGCTCTCGGGCCAGACCCCCGAGGCGTTCTGGATCTCGATCTCCCACGCACGGCCGTTCTCGGTGGGCCTCAACTGTGCGCTCGGGCCCAGGGAGCTCACTCCCCACCTCCGCGAGCTCTCGCGGGTGAGTTCGGCGCTCATCTCGATCCACCCCAACGCCGGCCTCCCGAACGCCTTCGGCGGCTACGACGAAACACCCGACGCGATGGCCTCGGTCATCGGCGACTGGGCGGCGCAGGGGCTCGTCAACATCGTGGGCGGCTGCTGCGGCACCACACCGGCGCACATCGGCGCCATCGCCGCCGCGGTCCGGGGCCACGCGCCCCGCCGCCCGCCGGCCGTCGAGCCGCGCCTCCGGCTGGCGGGCCTCGAGCCGTTCGTGCTCGGCCCCGACACGCTCTTCGTCAACATCGGCGAACGCACCAACGTCACCGGCTCCCGCCGCTTCGCGAAGCTCATCGAAGCCGGAGACTACGCCGCCGGGCTCGAGGTGGCCCGCCAGCAGGTGGCGAGCGGCGCGCAGCTGCTCGACATCAACTTCGACGAGGCGATGCTCGATTCGCCCCGGGCGATGGAGCGCTTCCTCCGCCTCCTCGCCGCCGAGC
>DASYXP010000256.1:0-3462 GCA_035934835.1 Gemmatimonadales bacterium
CGAGCCGATCGCGACCTCCAACGACGAGGCGTGGGAGCGCCTGGGCGGCGTGGCCGATGCCTTCCTGCTGCACGATCGCGAGATCGTCGCGCGGTACGACGACTCGGTGGTACGCGTGGCCCGTGGGCGCCCGGTGTTCCTCCGGCGGGCGCGCGGCTACGCGCCGCTTCCCGTGCCGCTCCCCATCGCGAGCCCGGTGCCACTCCTGGCGGTGGGCGGACACCTCAAGCACACCTTCACGCTGGTGCACGGCGCCGACGCCTACGTGAGCCAGCATATCGGCGACCTCGGCTCGCTGGAGTCGGTGGCGCACTTCCAGGCCACGCTGGAGGCATTCCGGCGGCTGTTCGCCATCGAGCCCGCCGTCGCGGTGCGCGACACCCATCCCGGGTACCTCTCCACGAGGCTGGCGGAGGAACTCGGCCTCGGCGAGCCGATCGCAGTCCAGCACCACCACGCCCACATCGGCGCGGTGCTGGCCGAGCACGGGCGGACCGATCGGGTGGTGGGGCTGGCCTTCGACGGCACCGGCTTCGGCGCCGACGGGGCCATCTGGGGCGCGGAGGTGCTGGTGGCCGACCTCGTCGGCTTTCGGCGGGTGGGGCAGTTGCGCTACGCGCCGCTCCCCGGTGGCGACCTCGCCGCGCGCCAGCCGTGGCGTGCGGCGCTCGGGTATCGGTCGCTGGACGCGGGGGCCGAGCGGGCGATGGAGCTCGCCTTCCACGGCGTGGGCCCCCGGGAGCTGGCTGCGGCCACGGGGCAGGTGGCCCGCGGCATCAACTCGCCCCGGGCGTCGTCGATGGGCCGCCTCTTCGACGCGGCGGCCGCGGTGCTCAGCGTGCGCCGGATCGCGAGCCACGAGGGGCAGGCCGCGATGGAACTGGAAGGGCTCGCCGGCGCCCGCATCGCCGATCCGCTGCCGTTCCCGGTCCGCCCCACGGCGGAAGGGTGGATGCTCGACCCGCTGCCGCTCCTCGTGGCGTTGGGGGAAGGGGCGCGGGCGGGGCGTGAGGTGGCCGACCTGGCCGCGCGCTTCCACGAGAGCGTCGCCGCGTCGGCCGCGGAACTCGCGCGCCTGGCCGCGGAACGGGAAGGGCTCCGGACCGTGGCCCTCGGCGGCGGATGCTTCCAGAACGCCCGGCTCCTCGCCTCGCTGGCCGGACGCCTCGAGGCGATGGGGCTCGAGGTGCTGGTCCCGGAGCGGCTTTCGCCCAACGACGGTGGGCTCAGTTATGGGCAGGCGGCGGTGGCGGCCGCACGCCTTGCCCGGGGCGCCGATCGATCTTCCGCACGCGTCCCCTGAAGGGAGGTCCCCGTGTGTCTCGGCATCCCGGGCCGCATCGTCGAACGGCGTGACGTCCAGGGCCTTCCGATGGGCGTCGTCGACTTCGGCGGCGTCCGCCGCGAAGTGTGCCTGGCCTACGTTGCCGATGAGGTGGCCGTGGGCGATTACGCCATTGTGCACGTCGGTTTTGCCATCGCCAAGGTCGACGAGGCGGAGGCCCACCGGACATTCGAGGCACTCCGGGCCATGAGCCGGCTGGACGAGCTCGAGTGGATGAAGGAACTCGCCGACCGGGCGGAGGGCGCGTGAAATTCCTCTCGGAGTACCGCGATCCGGAGCTGGCGCGCCACCTGATCGGCGCCATCCGCTCGGCCGCCACCCGCGAGTGGGTGCTGATGGAGGTCTGCGGCGGGCAGACCCACACGATCGTCAAACAGGGCCTGGACGAACTCCTGGCGGGCGCCGTCGAGATGGTGCACGGCCCGGGTTGCCCGGTCTGCGTCACACCGCTCGAGCAGATCGACCGCGCGCTCGCCCTCGCGGCGCGCCCCGGCGTGATCTTCACGTCGTTCGGCGACATGCTCCGGGTGCCGGGGAGCGAGTGCGACCTGCACCAGATCCGCGCCCGGGGCGGGGCGGTGCGGATGGTCTACTCGCCGCTCGATGCGCTCGAGATCGCCCGCCGAACGCCGGAGAAGGAGGTCGTCTTCTTCGCCGTCGGGTTCGAGACGACGGCGCCGGCCAACGCCATGGCGGTCTGGCGCGCCCGGGAGCTCGGCGTCCGGAACTTCAGTGTGCTCGTGTCCCACGTGACCGTGCCGCCGGCCATCACCGCGCTACTCGATGCCCCGGACAACCGGGTGCAGGGGTTCCTGGCGGCCGGTCACGTCTGCACCGTGATGGGATGGACCGAGTATGAGCCGATCGCGGCCAAGTACAAGGTGCCGATCGTCGTGACCGGATTCGAACCGGTCGACATCCTTGAGGGGATCCTGCTGGCGGTGCGCCAGCTCGAATCGGGGCGCCACGAGGTGGAGAACCAGTATGTCCGCTCGGTCCAGCGCCTGGGCAACGAACCCGCGCAGGACCTCGTGGCGCGCGTGTTCGAACGGGCCGACCGGGCCTGGCGCGGGATCGGCGAGATCCCGCTCTCCGGCCTCCGGTTGCGGGAGGAGTTTGCCGACTTCGATGCGGAGCGCCGCTTCCAGCTGCAGGGGATCCGCACTGCCGAGCCGGAGCTCTGCCGCGCCGGCGATGTCCTCCGTGGTACGCTGAAGCCGGTCAACTGCCCCGCGTTCGGCACGCTCTGCACCCCCGATCGCCCGCTCGGCGCGCCGATGGTGTCGTCGGAAGGTGCCTGCGCCGCCTACTACAACTACGGCCGGCTCCGCCCCGCCGCCGAGGTGGCCACATGACGACGGCGACGATCGGCGCTACCGGCCTCGCCTGTCCGGCCCCGGCCCTCGGTGCCGATCGGGTGCAGTTGGGGCACGGTTCCGGCGGGCGGATGAGCGCCGCGCTCTTCCGGGAGCGGTTCCTGCCCCACCTCGACAACCCCGTCCTGCGACTCCTGGGCGATGCGGCGGTCCTCGACGTGGCGGGGACGGGGATCGCGTTCTCGACCGACACGTTCGTCGTGTCGCCCCTCGAATTCCCCGGGGGAAACATCGGCTCCCTCGCCGTGCACGGCACCGTGAACGACCTGGCGATGATGGGCGCCCAGGCGATGGCGCTCTCCGCGGGTTTCGTGCTCGAGGAGGGGCTCCCCTTTGATGTGCTCGACCGGATCGTCGCGGCGCTCGGCCGGGCGGCAGCGGCCGCGGGTGTGGTGGTGGCCACGGGCGACACGAAGGTGGTGGAGCGGGGGAAGGCGGAGGGGCTCTATCTCAACACCACCGGCGTGGGAGTCCTGTCGCCGGGATTCCGCCCGGCCCCCGACCGCGCCCGGCCCGGCGACCGCGTGCTCGTGAGCGGACCGATCGGACGCCACGGGATCGCGGTAATGGCGGCGCGGGGTGCCATCGACTTCGAGGTGGACGTCGAAAGCGACTCGGCGGCGCTCTGGCCCCTGGTGGCAGCGCTCCGCTCGGCGGCGGGCGATGAGGTCCACGTGCTGCGGGATCCCACGCGCGGCGGCGTGGCCAGCGCGCTCAACGAGATCGCGCAGGCGTCGCGGG
>DASYXP010000329.1:0-3707 GCA_035934835.1 Gemmatimonadales bacterium
CGGTGCGGCGGCGCCGCCTTGGGCTGGGCGGCGGTGTCGCGTGGCTGTGTCGCAGGCTGTCCAGGGGTCGCGGCGGCGGGCATCCCTGCCGGCGCCGCTCCGGCCTGCTGCCCCGATGCCGCGGGCGGCGGTGATGCCGGCACCAGCGCCGGGCGCGGATACCAGCGCCAGGTCGCGGTCGCTGCCAGCAGGACACCGGCGAGCGCGAGCCACGGCCACCGGCGCCGGCCTGCCGGGACCGGCGTGGTGTCGAGCTGCACGGTGGCAGCGCTCGTCAGCTCGCCGTCCGCCAGCGTCGCCTCGGCGGCGGGTACGGCCGGGGCCACGCCCTCGGCGGGCTCCTCCCCGCGGAGCGCCCGGGCAAAGGCGTCCATCGACGGGAACCGGTCCTCCCGGCGCTTGGCCAGCGCCCGCTGGATGGCCGCATCGACCTCAGGCGGGACGTCGGTGCGGTGATCGCGGACACGGGGCGGCGGGTCGTTGATGTGCTTGTAGAGGATGGCCATCGACGAATCGCCGTCGAAGAGCGGCTCGCCGGTGAGCATCCGGTATCCCAGCACCGCGAGCGAGTACTGGTCGCTCCGCCCGTCCACCGGCACGCCGCGCGCCTGCTCCGGCGACATGTAATACGGCGTGCCGATCACGACGCCGGTGTTGGTCAGCTCCCCCGTGACCGAGACCGCCTTGGCGATCCCGAAATCCGCCAGGAGCACCCGGTCGTCCGCGTCGAGGAGGATGTTGGCGGGCTTGATGTCGCGGTGGACCACGCCCTTGCGGTGCGCGTGCTCCAGCGCCGCCGCCGACTCGGAGAGGAGCCGCACCGTGAGCGGCACGGGCAGCTGGCCTCGATCGGCCAGCAGCGTGTCGAGCGCCCGGCCGGCCACGTACTTCATCACGAAGTAGTGGAGCCCGCCCTCGCTGTCGACGCGGTAGATCGGGATGATGTGCGAATGGTCGAGACGGGCGGCGGTCTTGGCCTCCCGCTCAAAGCGGGTGACGATGCTCGGGTCCTCCGCCAGCCTCGGCGGCAGCACCTTGATGGCCACCTCGCGCTCGAGCCCGGTCTCCTCGGCCAGGAACACGGCGCCCATCCCCCCCACGCCGAGTGTCCGCCGGATCGCGTAGCGGCCGGCCAGCACCTCGGCGAGCCGGTCGCGCAGGTCGTCTACGGCGTTCCGCGGGGGCGGGACGCCCGGGCTCGACACCTCATTGCCGCACACCAGGCAGAACCGGGCGTCCACCGGCACCGGGGTGTGACAGCGGGCGCATTCGATCGCGGGCGCGGTCATCGGCGCCTCCGCGGGAGCGCCATCAGCCGCTTGGGCGCGGAGCGGCGCCGCCCCACCCTGGCCGGGGCCGAACCGCCGGGCGGGGTGCAGGCAGCCGCCGCCACGATGCAGAGGCCGTATTCCGTCGGCTCGCCACCGGCATCGACCACCACGACGTAGTAGTCGTTCGCGCTCAATTGCTGGGACACCACCTCGCTGGCCGTGCCACCGGTGGACGACCCCATCAAGGCGAGGTTGTCGGCCCGATAGAGGTAGACGTCGATGTCGGCGTCGGGGTAGCCAAGGGCGGTCAGCGCCGCGGTGGCCACGGTGACGCTCTCGGTCGCCTGGACCCGGAACCGGTACCAATCCACCTCGAAGGGCGTGTCGATCGTCAGGGTGTCGCTGAAGTTGCGCACGCCCAGGTCGATCCGCCTTGCGGGGTCATTGAAGTTCGAGTCGGCCTGCTCGCAGAAGTCGTTGTCCTCGAACCGGTCCGGCGCGATCGGCGGCTCGCCGGCGATGGTCGGCGCCGGCGCGCGGTACCCGGCGTACGCCGCGAGGCCGTACGTCCCCCCGTTGCTGGTGTACTCGAGCAGGTCGATCGCGCCGGTCGGCAGCGACTGGACCGAGAGCGCGATCGAATCCGCGTAATTGCCGAATCCGAATTCGACGTCCTGGCCGCGGCACCGGCTCAAGAGATTGCCGCGGTCGAAGTCGACGCCGAAGCCCCCCGCGAGGACCTGGGGCACGCCGCCCGTCAGCGTCGCGGGCGCGGCCGAGAAGAGCGCGCGATGCGGAATGCCGGCGGAGTAGAGCACCAGCGTCCACGGCCGCGCCGTGGCCACGGTCGTGAAGCGGTACCAGTCGGTGGTGATCGAGTCGGTGGGCCCGGGTTGCTCGAACGCCAGCGCCGGGTCGTAGAGCGACACCTCAGGATGGGCGGGGTACGGCCCCGGCGCGTCGAGGTCGATCGTCGCCGGCGCGGTGTCATTGGGCTCGTACAGGTCGTGCTGGGCCACCCGGATCGTGTCGCCCTGCGCGATGAGCCCGAACCCGGTCACCACCACCTGGCCGGTGTCGACCCCCGGTGGCACGAAGTAGGACATCGAGGCGATCCCGCTGTCGCTCCCGACCAGCGAGAGCGGGTCCGGGATCAGGTCGGTGCCGTTGATCCGGACCGACACGTCGTTCGGGCTTCCCACCCGGACCCCGTAGAGCGTGATGCGTCCGCCCCACGAGATCGTGTCCGGACGCACGCTGTCGAGCTCGACCGGATCGGCCACCCGCATCGAGAGGTATCCGGTCCCCGCGTTCCCGAACGCCGGCGCGTCGGCGCCGACCTCGATGGTACCGCGGTTGACCCCCGTGACCTGCGCGTACCCTCCCGGGAGCGGGAGCACCGTGGCCACCGAGTCCGGAAAGGCGTACCAGCTCACCACCGCGTTGGGCACCTGCACCGAGTCGGCGCCGACCCGGTGCCAGACCGTCGCGGCGAGGTACTTCACCGTTCCGCGATACAGCAGCGGGGAGGTCCCCGAGATCGTCACGAAGTAGTCGGCGCTCGTGTCGGTCGGCGCGGTGCACGAACCTCCCCAGATGGCAAGGAGGGTCAGGAGCGCAAGGTGCGCCCGGGTGCGGGAATGCCGTTGGATCGGGACCATGGACGGGGGTGTAAGATGCCGCCGCCACGACACTTTGGCGAGGGTCGACGGCCGGGCGGGGGGGCCGAACCCCGGTCGAGGTGCGTGGCCCGGGGGGAGGGCGGCCGGTCAGGCCGCGCCCGCCCCGGCGTCGGGGATCGGCACCCCGTCGCGCTTCATCTGCTGGTAGCCCATCCCCCGAAGCCGCGCGATGCGGATCCGGGTCGGCGGATGGGAGCCGAGGAAGTCGGCGGTGGCGCCTTCCTGGTCATTGAGCGCGCTGCCGGCCGGGTCCACGATGCAGAGGTGGGCCGCGCCGTTCGTGATGGACCGGGTCGGCGCGCTCGCGGCGTCGAGCTTTTCGAGCGCCGAGGCGAGCGCCAGCGGGTTGCGGGTGAACTGCGCGCCGGTGGCATCGGCCAGGAACTCCCGCTTTCGGCTCACGGCCATCGCGAGGAGCCGGGTGACGATCGGCGCCACGATCAGCGACACGACCCAGAGCACCAGCACCACCACCGCGAGCGGGCCCGCACCCTTGCCTTCGTCGTCCCGGCCGCGGCCTCCACCCCCGAAGCCGAGCCACCGCCCCGCCCCCTGCGACATCAGCGCCACGGCGCCCACGATCGCCGCCAGCAGCGTCATGAGCCGCACGTCGAGGTTCCGCACGTGCGCCATCTCGTGCGCCACCACCGCCTGCAGCTCGTCGCGGTTGAGCGTGTCGAGCAGTCCTTGGGTGACCGCGATGCTGGCGGTGGCCGGGTCGTTGCCGGTGGCAAAGGCATTGGGATCCGGGTCG
>DASYXP010000347.1:0-10127 GCA_035934835.1 Gemmatimonadales bacterium
CCCATCGTCGAGCCGAGGATGCTCCACTGCCGCCAGAAGAGCCGGCGCACGTCGAGCGCCAGCTCAGAGCCGCTGGTGCCGCCGCAGGTGACGATCCGTCCGCCCCGCGCCACGGCGCGCAGGGTGCGCTCCCACGTGTCCCGGCCGACGGTGTCGACCACCACGTCGGCACCCCGCCCGTCCGTGGCGGCCTTGGCCGCGGCGACCACATCCTCGCGCGCGTGGTCCACCAGCACGGCGGCGCCGAGGGCCCGGGCGCGCTCCAGCCCCTCGGCGCGGGAGCTCGTGGCGATGACGCGGGCGCCCTGGTGCACCGCGATGGCGATCGCCGCCTGGGCGACGCCGCCCCCGGCACCCCACACCAGCACCGACTCGCCGGCGATGAGCCGCGCCCGGGTGGCGAGCATCCGCCAGGCGGTGAGCGTGGCCAGGGAGAACGCCGCTGCCTGGGGCCACGGCATCTTCGGTGGCCGGGGAGCGAGGTTCACCGCCGGCACCGCGACGAACTCGGCCAGGGTGCCCGGGAGGTGCTCGCCCAGGATGCCGAAGCGCTCACAGAGCGGCTCATCGCCGGCGCGGCAGGCACGGCAGGTGCCGCAGGAGACGCCGGGGTCGATCAACACCTCGTCGCCGATGCGGACACCGGTGACGCCTTCGCCGAGGGCGGTCACCGTGCCCGCCCCGTCGGCGCCGACCGGGAAGGGGAACGGGGGCCGGACCCCGGGCAGTCCCTCGGCGACGAAGAGGTCGAGGTGGTTGAGCGCCGCCATCCGGACGCGCACCACCACCCACCCCGGAACGGGGGCGGGGGGTGGCGGCACATCCTGCAGCAGGAGCGACGGGATGCCGCCCGCGGCGGTGAGCGTGAGGGCGCGCATCAGCGACGGATCCGGGGGCCCGCTAGAACGCGGGGGAGCCCACGGTCTCGGAGGTCGGGAGGGCCACGGCCTGGGGCGCGCTGCCCGGCGTGGTGGCGCCGAGGTAGAGGACCGTCTTGGTCCGCTGCTGCTTGTTGCCCGGATTCGGCTCCTCGGTGACGTACGCAATGGTGCCGCCGTCGCGGGAGATGGCAAAGTCGAGGATCGGGTAGGCCGACGTGGCCACCACGGTGCGCTGGGTGGAGCCGAGCGTCATCCGCAGCACCTCATAGCCCCTGCTGCCGTCCGTGGCCTCGGTGACCCAGGCCAGGTCGCCGTTGGGGAACCAGCCGACGGCCGTCTCCTTCTGCTTGGTCTCGGTGACCTGGATGGTGGTGTCGCGGGCCAGGCCACGGAGGAAGACGTCGGGCTTCTTGCGCTCCTTCCCGCCGACGTACGCCACCCACTTGCCGTCGGGGGAGACCGCCGGCGCGCTGGCGGAGATCTTCTCGATCGTGAGCGGGCGCCGGTCGCGGAAGGTGTTCAACCAGAGCTGGTCGCGGTCCTTGCCGATGATCGAATAGACCAGCGCCTTGCCGTCCGGGGTCCACGACGGGTGGACCTCGGCGGCGCTGTCGTTGGTGAGCGGGTGCGCGTTGCGGCCGTCGGCGTCCATGACCCAGATGTCGAAGTCGGTGCCGTCGCCGCGGGCCGAATAGGCGATGCGCATCCGGTCGGGCGAGAGCGCCGGGTCGGTGGCCGGGAACGGGGCGGTGAGGAGCCGGAGGAGGTTGGCCGGCGCGTGGAGCGTCGCCTCGTAGAGGCCGGAGATGCCGGGATTGGCCCGGTCAGAGGCGAGCAGGAGGTCGCCGGTGGAGAAGACCTTGGCGGTGTCGGCCTTGCCCCACGGCACCGACGCGACGATCAGCGCGCTGCCCGGCCCCACCGCGGTCACCTTTCCGTCGGCGACCTTGGCGACGTCGGGATGGTCACTGGTCCACGTGACCTCGGGGGCGGGGCCGTAGCCCTGGCCCTGGGCGTCGCGCAGCTCGACGGAGAGGTCGGCGCTCGTGCCGATGACGAGGCCCAGCACGTGGCGGTCGAGCCCGATGCCGCCGGGGACGATGCGCAGCCCCCAGACCTTCGGCACGTAGCCCCGCACCGTGAGCGTGAGGGTGGTGAGCCCCTCCTTCCGCCCGATGATCCGGCCGGCGGCGGTGTCGTACCGCGCCAGGGCGGTGTCGGCCACCTTCCAGGCGAGCGGCGCCTCGGGGATCAGCGTCGAGTCGGCCGCCTCGGCCTTGGCGGTGAGCGAGCGGAAGCCGTCGAGCGGCACCGTCACCTGGCCGCCGGAGGGCGGGTCGGTCAGGAAGTAGGAGATCGGCCGGTGCACGATGACCGTCACGTGCCGCGACTGGAAATAGCCGTTGACGGTGATGTCGCTCTGGCCGGGACTCTTGGCCTGGAGGATCCCGGTGGGACCCACGAGCACCACGCCCGGGTTCGACGACGAGTAGGTGAGCGACGTCTCGATCCTGCGCCCGCTCTGGCTCGGCACGACCATCTCCATCGTGTCGATCTGGTCGGGCGAGAGCACCATGCGTGGGGAGCGCGACTCGAAGGCGGTGCTCGAGGCCACCACCTGCACCGGCGCCGTGGCGATGAGGCCCGCCGGTCCGGTGGCCTGAATGGTGCCCATCCCCGGCGTGGCGCCGACGACATCGCCATTGAGGGAATCGATGACGCTCACCACGCCGGGCGTGAGCGACCGCCAGATGACCCGCATCTGGCCCAGCACCGTGCCGTCGGCGGCGAGGGCGCGCGCCACGAGGTGGTCGCTCTCGGACTGGAGCAGGTACACGGTGGCGGGATCGATCACGATCTGCTGGGTGCCGGCGGGGGCCGGCGGCAGGGTGATGGCCTGCGGCGCAGCGTTCCGCGGTGCCGGGGCCGGCTCGGCCGGGGGCGGATTGTCGCCCGGGCTCACGAGCACCGACACCGGGGCCGACTTCCGCCCCGCGCGCACCGTGATCTGGGTGCTCCCCGGCGAGATGCCGGTGACGCGACCCTCGCCGTCCACCCGCGCCACGCCGGGCTTCTGGCTGAAGTACTGGAACCGGGCGACGACGATGTTCTGGTTGGCGTCGTACGCCTGGGGAAAGAGCGACTTGGTCTCCCCGACCTTGAGCGTCAGCGCCTCCGGCGTGACCTGGAGGTCCGCGACGTTCTGGGCCGCGACCGGGCCGGCAAAGGCCACGACCGCGAGGCCCGCGAGCGCGTGCACGAGGATTCGACGAGCAAGTGGCATGTCGGCTACGGGGCTGGAGAGATCGAATGACCTTCCTGCGCCAAATATGGGCCTTCCGGCACGACCCGGCAACTTGAGGCGACCCGTCCGCGGGCGGGCCTCAACGGCGGCCCAGCCGGACCTGGGCGCGGGAATACCGGTCGACCGAGTCCCCCGGCTCCGGGAAGGTCACGGCCACGGAGTCGGCGGTGTCGACCCGCGCGATCCGCACGGTGGAACCCGCCGGTCCCTCGAGGGTGAAGGCGACCGAATCCCCGCTCGCGACCAGGTCGGTGACCCGGACGGCGCGGGAGGGATCGCCCCGGCGGGGCGCCAGGGGCGGCAGCGCGAGTTCCGGCGGCTGCCGGAAGCGGACGACGAGCCGCGTCGAATCGGCGACCGTCACGTCGCAGGTCGGCTCGGTGGAGCGCACGGTGACGCGGACGACGCATCCGATCGCGCGGCCATCCTGGGTCACCCGCACGCTATCGGCGCCTGCGGGGAGCACCGGCGTGAACCGCAGCTGCTCGGGCCCACCTCCGCGGCGGTGGAGCGCGACATCGAGCGCGCCCGCATCGCGCCGGATCTGGAGGTCCCACGAGCCGGCGCCGGCGCGAAGCCGGTCGACCCGAACGTCACGCCCGACCCACGGGACCTGCGGCGCGAACGCGATGCGCCCGGCGGGGACGTCCGGCACCCAGCCGAGGATGCCCCGCACCAGCCCAGTGAGGAGGAACGAGGTGCCGAAGAACTGCTGGGGGACGGCGGTCTCCAGCGGCTCGAAGGTGGTGCCCGACCACACCTCCGGCTGGTGACCGAGCGCCATCGTGCGCCCCGCGTTGGCGATCGCCTGCAGCTCCGTCCAGCCGGCGTAGGGATCGCGGGCGGCGAACTGCCCGAGCGCCGACCAGCCGGTCACGAAGGGCCACACCGTGCCGTTGTTGTAGTGCATCGGGTCGAAGAGGTGGCTCTCCGAGGCGAGGGAGCGCGCGCCCCAGTCGGTGACCAGCGTGGCGCGGGCCTGGGCGGCACCCTCGGCAAAGGCGTGGTCGTCGGCAAAGAGCCCGAGCGCGAGCGGGATGCTGGGCCAGACGGTGAGCTCCGGCCGGGTCTGGCCGCTGTCGAGGAGCGCAAAGGCGTGGCGGCCGACGGCCGGGAGCCAGAAGCGCTCGCGGAGGGACGCCCGGGCGCGCTCGGCCAGGGCGCGGGCCTCGGCGGGGAGGCGCTTGTCACCCATCGCGTCGGCCATCCGCGCCATCCGGTCGAGGGCGCGGACCCAGACGCCGCTCAGGTAGATGTCGGACTGGACGCCGAGCCCGAGGTCGCCGACCTCGACCGCGCCGAGCCCGCCCTTGGAGTTGAGCATCAGGCCGGTGGCAGGATCGATGGTGCTCCGCGACCACTCGTACGCCTTGCGGATGGCGGGCCAGTTCCGGCGGAGGGACGCCGTGTCGCCGGTGGTGAGCCAGTACTCGCCCCAGGCGAGGATCCAGTAGGGCGTGGTGTCGGCGTGGTAGAACGGGTACGGGTACGACTTGAACCAGTCGATGCGCCCGGCGGCCTGGGAGATCTCGTGGGCGATCTTGCCGTCGGCGCGCTGGTACTTCGCGAAGAATTCGAGCCCGCGACGGGTCAGGTCCCATTCCCCGGCGGCGGTGGTGGCGAGGGAGTTGATCGACGCGTCGCCGCCGAAGAACCAGCCGAACCCGGGACGGGCCCCGCGGGCCCCGCTCGGCCCGTAGCCGGCCACGAGCCCGCAGCCGAGATCGGGATTGCAGACCATCGCGGCATCGAGGTCGAGCGCCGCCCACGAAATGGCGCGGTCGAAGTCGGCGTCGCCGCTGTGGAGGGAGACGGCGGAGTCGGTGACCGCGGCAGCGTGCGCCGCGCGGGCGTCGTAGAGTGCGGGCACCGAGGCGAGCACCCGGTCGTACAAGGCGCGGACCGAGTCGCGCGGCATGGCGCCACCCACGATCACGATCGGGATGCCGGAGGCGTGGACGTGGACCAGCCGGCCCTCGGGTTCGCCCGGACGCGGCATCGGCACCGCACCCTGGTCGCCGACGGCGATGCGGAGCTGGTTGGGCGCCTCGGGGACGTTGTGGGCCGGCTGGTTCGTGGCGGAGGTGGTGTACGGACTGCCGACCATCGCGCTGTACTGGCGACGGCTCTCGGCGAGGACGAAGGCGCGTTCGGCGTCGTCCCAGTAGACGTACTGTCCGCCGACCGCTCCGGGCCACGCCAGCTGGAGGTCGGACTGGAACTCGGCGAGGATCTCGATCGGGCGCACCGCGTCCACCTCGAGCACGATGACCGCCGCCGGATCGTCCTCGGCGACGAAGACCCGCTCGCGGACCGTGAACGCCGGATGGGTGTACGTGATGGTGAAGCCGGCGGGGGTGATGTCCACCCGGCGCGCCAGCTCGCTCGCCGCGATCGGCTCGGCGTAGAACGGCGTCTGGAAGCGGAGCTGGAAGCCGTGGAGGAGCTTGAGGGGCCAGGCCCACGCCTCGAGGTGACCGAGCTCATCGCCCATCACGATGGCGCGACGGCCGGTCGCGCTCAGGTAGGTGCCGGCGCGGGCCGGTCCGGTGAAGTCGAGGGGGCCGGTCCGCCAGTGGATGGGGGTCGGCGTGGGGAGCGCGACGGGCGCCTGGGCTCCCATCGGGGCTGCGGAAAGGGCCGCCAGGGAGACCGCAAGCAGGCACTGCGACAGGGCGCGTGGCATATATAAGGAAGGTGGCGGGTGAAAATGAGCCGACATTCCGTCTAAAGCATTACGAGGCAACGGTTTACGTAGACGGCGATGGTCGCTTGGCGGTCCGGATGGGTGATCCGGCGCGGCCGGGAGGCGGGGGGGTCCTCCAGCTTGCACATCGGGCGCGGACGTGCAAGTTACATCGGGTCTGGACCACGGCGCGATAGCGTCGAACACCTGGCGGCGGGTCACGCCGCAGAGCATCGGAGGATGGAATGATGGCCGAGCTGAGCGATATGGAAATGGGGTGGTCGGGCGCCGGCTGGATGGATCCCGCGCCGATGCCCAGCACTCCAGAGCCGGCGCCGATGGCGCCGATGACCCCGGCCGCGTCCGCCCCGGCGGCCCCGCGGTCGAAGCCGGCCGCGAGGAAGCCCGCCCGGAAGAAGGCCGCGAAGAAGAAGCCGGCCAAGAGGAAGGCGGCCAAGAAGAAGGTCGCGCGACGGAAGCCGGCCCGGAAGGCGGCGAAGAAGCGCCCGGCCAAGCGGAAGGCCGCCACGAAGGCGAAGAAGAAGGGCAAGAAGCGGCGGTAACAGCGAGCGCCCCGTCGAAGGTCCGGCGGGGCGCTTCACTTGGCGCGCCAGGTCCCGGTTGCGGGACGGCGCGGGGGAGTGTTATAACCCGACATGCGAAAATCCTCCCTCTTCGTCCTCGGCCTGTTGCTGGCGGGGTGCGGCAAGCCGGTGAAGGACCGGATCGCGCTGGTCGGGGTCACCGTGATCGACGGGACCGACGCGCCGGCACGCGAGGACCAGGTGATGATCATCCGCGGGTCGCGGATCGACACGATCGCGCCGGCGGCGGGCTTTGCCATCCCCAAGACAGCCACCGTGATCGACCTCAAGGGGAAGTGGGTCATCCCCGGGCTCATCGACGCCGACGGCCGGGTGGATCGCTGGGCGGTCAAGCGCTACCTGGCCTTCGGGGTCACGGCGGTGCGCGACGTGGGCAACGAGCAGGACTCGATCCTGGCGCTGGCCGAGGGGGCGGCGCTCCACAGCCTGGTGAGCCCGCGGCTCTACGTGACCGGCGCGGCGCTCGATGGCGCCACGCCGTTCGACTCAAGCTCGGCGGCGCTCTCCGCGGAGTCGGATGCGCGCCGCGCGGTGGACGACCGGGTGCAGGCCGGGGTGTCGTTCGTGTCGACCGGGCCCGGATTCACGCCGGCGCTGCTGCGCGCGGTGATGGACGAAGCCACCAGTCTCAACACGTCGGTGACCGCGCGGCTCGGCCTCACCGACGCCCGGGCCGCGGCCAAGATGGGCATCAGGTCGCTGCTCGAACTCTCGGGCGTCCCCCAGGCGGTGGTGAACCCCGACCCGTTCTATGCGGCGTACCGGAAGTCGCCGTGGGCCGGCTGGACCACCACCGAGCGCGCGTGGGCCGGGCTCGACTCGGCGCCCCTCGGCGCCGTGGCCACCGACCTGGCCACCGCCGGCGTGACCCTGGTGCCGGCGCTGGTGCTGCACGACACCTGGAGCCGGCTCGACGACACCGCGGTGACCGCGTCACCCGACCTGGCATACGTGCCCGCCACCGCGCGCGCCGACTGGGACATTTCCAGGTTCGAGGCGCGGGCCGGGTGGAACGCGTCGACCTATCCGGCGTTCCGGGCGGGGCGGAGCAAGGAGGACCTCTTCGTCCGCGAGTTCAAGCTGGCGGGGGGACGGATCGCGGCGGGGAGCGGCGCCGCGCGGATGATGCTCGTGCCCGGCGCCAGCCTGCAGCGCGAGCTCGAGCTCCTCGTGAACGCCGGACTCCCGACCGACGACGCCATCCGATCCGCGACCTCGGTGGCGGCGGCGCTGATCGGCGCCGATTCGCTCGGCACGCTCGAGCCGGGCAAGGTGGCGGACCTCCTGGTGCTGAGCGCCGACCCGCTGGCCGACATCCGGAACACCCGGTCGATCGTCAAGGTGGTGCTGGGCGGTGCCGTCCTCGACGCCGACAGCCTGGTGCGGCGCATCCGCCAGTGACGCTCACGCGGCTGGTGCTGGCGTGGGGCGTCGTCGCGGGCTGGTACGCCGTGGCCGACGCGGCGCTTGCCCGGTACTGGCCGGCGACCGGCGTGACGTTCCGATGGAAGGTGATGCTGGTGGAGACGCTGTTGCTCACGATGTTCGCGGCCCTCTGGTTCGGCAGCCTCGGCCACGGTGGCTGGTGGCTCCTCTTCCTGGTCCTGGGCGCCCTCACGGAGGGCCCCGTCCGCGCGCGGCACCGCATCGGTGCGGCGCCGGGCGGCGGGCGCCCGTGGCTCGGCGCGGCCGTCGGCATCGGCCGCTTCGTCATCGCAGGAGGACTGCTCTCATGGAGACTCTCGTAACGCGGCACGCCGCCGCCATCGACCGCGCCCTCGACGGGCTCACCCGCTGGTACAGCACCCGCCCCACCCGCCCCGGCATCCTGGTCCGGCGAGCGCTGGGCGTTCCCGCCCCCGACGACGACTCCACCGCCCACCAGCTGGCGAACAACCTCCGCGCCGAGACCCGGATGGACGGGAGTGTGCGGGGGGAATTGTGCACCACCGCGTGGCGCGCCATCGAACTCATGGACCTGGACCACGGCGCCGACCAGGCGGGCACCGTCCGGGTGATCGGCTACCTGCTCGCGCAGCAGGACCAGCCGGGCGCCTACGGCGGGGTCAACGCACGGCCGGAGCACCGGGGGCGGACCTTCCCCGGGTTCTTTTCGCCCGCGGAGCCGGGGCGGCCGATCGCGCCGATCACCTTGCCCACCGGGGCCACCATCGGTGACGACGCCGACGCCCGCTATGCGGTGAGCTGCCTGGCGCTCCGGGCGGCGCTCAAGGCCCGGCTCGAAAAGCGCCCGCAGGTGCACCAGCACACCGAGGGCCTCGCCGCGCTGGCGGAGGACTGGGGCGGACCGATGCCGCTCACGCTCGCCTGCTCGACGCTCCACGGGCTGGCGCTCGCCGCGTCGCCGATGCGGGACGCGATCCCGGGGCTCATCGCGCGGATCGCCGCGGCGGAGTCGGGAGGGGTCTGGCCCGACGCGGACCTCTTCCACGTGCTGCAGGCGCTGCTGTCGGTGCCCGATGCCGCGGCGACGACGCTGATCCGGCGGGCGGTCCCGGCGCTCGTCACGCTGCAGCGGCCGGACGGGGGGTTCGACGGGGAGGAGCCGTACGGGGAGGAGCGGGGCTGGATCGCGACGCGGGCGTTCCTGCGGGCGCGGGGGACGTAAGGGGTGGGACCACCCTTCGCTGCGCTCAGGGCAGGCTCGGGCGCGGAGTTCATCCTTCGCTGCGCTCAGGACAGGCTCCGAGGCACGGAGGAAAGCAACGTGACGAGGAAAGCAACTTGACGTGGTCTCGCACGCGGAGCTTCGTCCGCACGGCCACATCACGAGCAGTTCTCCGTGAATCTCCGCGCTCCTCCGTGCCCTCCGTGGTCCCACTCCTGTCGCTACCGCAAAGCCAGCACCCCCGCGGCGCGCCAGATCCACCAGGCGCCGACGACGATCCCGGCGAGGCCCACGGTCGACGCGACCCGGCGGCCCCACGCGATCGAGCGGGTGGCGGCGGCGCGCATCGCGGCGGCGGCCACGAAGGCGAAAAGCGTCATCCCCGCGGTGACGCCGACCCCGAAGGCCACGAGATACCCGAGCCCGACGAGGCGGCTCGCGATGAGCGTCACCGGCACCAGTGCCACCACCCCTGCGGTGCCGGCCAGGCCATGCAGCATCCCGACCCAGGTGATGCCGTGCCGGTGGTCGTGGGGATGGGCCGCGGCCGGCGCGGCGTGCGGATGCGCGTGCCCGGCGCCGGGGTGTCCGTGATGGTGCAGGTGGGCGTGGTCGCCGTGTCCCTCGGGAGCATGCAGGTGTAACTTCGAGGCCGAGCGGAGCGCCCAGAGGCCGAGTCCCACGAGGAGCAAGCCCACCACGACCTCGCCGAGCGAGTCGTACCGCGCCGGCCAGCGCACGCCGACGCCCAGGAGCACGCCGCCCGCCAGGCAGACGCTGATCGAGTGGCCGAGCCCCCAGCGGGCGCCGAACCCGGCGGCGGTCGCCAGCGCCGGGCGGCGGCTCACGAAGGCGGTCACCGCCAGCATATGGTCGACTTCGAGCGCGTGCAGGAAGCCGAGGACGATCGCCGTGCCCAACGTGACCCACGCGCCCATGTCAGTCCTTTCAGACAGGCCGTTCCGATGACCGACGCACCGACCGCACCGATCCGCCTCACCGCATTTTCCCACGGCGCCGG
>DASYXP010000375.1:0-1920 GCA_035934835.1 Gemmatimonadales bacterium
TTGCCATCCCGCTCAATGGCAAGCTGGGCCGGCTGGCCGATGTTGAGCTTGCCGAGCGCGGCACGGAAGGCGGCCGCGTCGTCGATCGGCGCACCGTCGATGCGCAGCACCAGGTCGCCGGTGTGGAGGCCCGCCGTGCCCCAGACGCTCTTGGGCGTGAAGAGCACCAGGCTCGGGTGCCTGGCCCCCGGCGGCATCCACGCCGTGACCCGCAGGTCGGGGCGCTCGGCGCCGCTGTCGGTCCGGGCCGGAGCCCAGCTCACTGCCGCGTGCATCCCGATGAGCCGCAGGTACTGGTCGAAGGGGATCGGCTTCCGGCCGCTCACATAGGCGCGGAAGAACGCCTTCAAGTTGCAGCCGCACACTTCGGACGCGATACCCTCGACATCGTGCGTGGTGAACCCGCTGTCGGCGGAGAATCCCTCCATCATCCGCCGCATCACGTCGTCGAGGGAATGCCCGCCGTGCGTGGCGGACCGGATCCGGAGGTCGAGCAGGGCGCCGAGGATCTCGCCCTGCAGGTGGGTGCTGAGGAGGTAGTCGCCGAGGTTGCCGGGCACTTCATTGGCAACGCGGCTCACCTGCTCGGCCGTGTACCTGGTGTACCCGTCCTCCCGCGCGAGATACCGTTCCATCAGCCGCGCCAGGTGGTCGGTGCGCGTGGAGTCCTCCACCGGAAGGCCGGCGCGGCGGAGCAGGAGGTCGGCGTAATACATCGCGAACCCCTCGCCCACCCAGAGCCCCGACGTGGGGCGCGGGGCGCGGTACGTCACATCCCCCGACCCCGCGGGCCGGATACGCAGGAGGTCCCAGGTGTGGAAGTACTCGTGCGCGATCTCCTCCAGGAGCCCGGTCGGGTCCTTGGCGAGCGCGGCGCTGGGTGCGCCCAGCGTGAGCGAGTTCAGGTGCTCGAGCGCGCCGTAGGCGTTGTCCTGGAGGAGGAAGGTGTATTCGCGGTACGGAGCACGGCCGAAGATCGCGATGGCCTGGCGCACCACGCTCTCGATGCCGCGGGACAGCGTGAGCGTGTCGAACGGCGTCCCGTCGGGGAGCGACCAGTAGGCGATCCGGTGCGGCACGCCGTCGACGAAGAAGTGGCGGTCGCTGAACTTCCCGATCAGGATCGGCGAATCGACGAGCACGCCCACCGTCGGCGCAAAGAAGGTGCGGTCGTCGGACGTGGGGGCGAGCCCGGTCGCGGCGTTCCACCCTCCCGGGAGGTCGAGCGTCACCACCGCCGATGCCAGCGTGGCGCCCACGATGTAGAGGAAGCTCTGGGTACCGCCCACGAGCCCGCCGTCGCGCGCCAGGAAGGGCTTCCACGCGGCGCGGACCGGTTGCGGCGCCGGCAGTTGGATCCGGTAGCGGACGATGGCGCGCCCTCCCGGGGCCACGACCTGCCAGAGCGCGTCGCCCAGTCGGGTCACGACGCCTGGGCCGCCCACGGTCTCCACCCGCAGTCCCTTGAGGTAGCGCCAGAACCGGTCGTCGTACTCCGGGTGGCGCGCCATCGCCAATCGAAAGGTGTCGGGGAGGGCCGAGAGCCGCATCTCGACCTGGAAGCCGGAGAGGTCGGTCGAGTCGACGTGGATGACGTACTGCACCACCGGCTGGGAGGTGGCATAGCGCACCTCGACCCCGTCGGTCGGGCGCGCCAGCGGATTCTGGGCGCCGAGCAGGGTGGGGAGGAGCAGGAGGGCAGGGAAGGCGAGAGCTGGGCGCATAGGGTCGGCCGACGCCACGGAAGGTAATGGAGGGCGGCAACGCCTTGCGTCCGGCCGGGGCGCGCGTAATACTTAGCTTATGAAAGTAATGGCGGACGCCGTCTTCGAGACTTCGCTCCTCGTCACCCGGCTGGTGCGGGCCGAGGCGCGGCGGAGCCGGCCTGCCGGGCTCTCGCTGTCGGCGTTCCGCGCGCTC
>DASYXP010000015.1:0-16311 GCA_035934835.1 Gemmatimonadales bacterium
GGCACCACCGCGCCGGCCCCCGCCACGGGCGCGGCGCCGGTCGAGGGCCCGGGTGCGGGCGTCGGCGCAGGCGCACCCGAAGCGGCCGGCGCGCAGGCGATGCCGGCGAGCGCCACCGTCGCCGCGAGCTGTCCGAGGAACTCCCGCCGGGGATGGGCGTCGGGAACGTCGGTCACTGGATCTCCGCTGGATCTGGAAGGGGTCGGCGGCTCACGGCGTCACCGCGGCCGGTGCAAGGACGACGACCTGCCCGGCCATCATCGGCAGGTGCGCCGGAACGCTGCACACGAACGGAAAGATACCGGGATGCGGGGCCACCCACACGGCGTGGACCTGCTGTTGCGGCGGGAGCGGCACCACCAGCCCCTCCATCACGAACGAATGCTGGTCGTCCTCGGGGTTGATGAGCGTGAGCGCGAGGGTGTCCCCCGCCACGATCGTGATGGTGCTCGGCTCGAAGCCGTACACCTCGCGCCCCTCCAGCACGCCCCCAGGCGCGAAGTCGCGCACGAGGAAGGGCAGGACCTTGGCATCCTCTTTCACCAGCAGCGGCACCGTGGTGACGGCCACCTGGCGGGTCCTCGGCGTGTACGCCGGCGCCGTTGCCGCGGGCCGGCAGGCTGCGACCATCAGCACGAACGCGGCGGCGTGGCGCGTCAGATCCATCGCCGCACCTGCCCCTGGTACGCCCGGTAGGCATCGCCAAAGGCGGCCGCGAGGTAGCGCTCCTCCCGTGCGATGACGTAGGCGTTCATCACCCACAGCACCAGCGGCAGGAAGATGGCCGCCCACCAGCTGCGGGTGAGCAGGATCCCGCCGAGATAGAGGATGGTCCAGCCGAGGTACATCGGGTTCCGGGTCCGGCGGTAGGGGCCGGTGATGACCAGCGCCGCCGCCGGCTTGAAGGGGACCGGCGAGGTGCCGGCCTTCCGGAACCGGATGAGCGCCGAGGCCATGCAGAGGATGCCGATCAGTGCCAGCGACACGCCGATCACGTTGGCGGCGGTGTGCTGCTGCTCCGAGAAGAGCGGGAGCGGCCAGCGCGATTCGAGCCACGGCGTGAGCGCCAGGGGCACGATGTAGAGGAGCGGCGGCGGGATGCGGACGTCGGCGCCCGCGGATGCGGACTTCTGTGGTTCGGTCACGGGGACTCCAGAATGTTGTGACTTCTTTGCGGCATCTTGGTCACTTGACCCGGGCCGGTCACCTCGGGCACGTTGCGACCTGCGGCCCAAGGAGGACCCGATGATCCTGCAGGACTGGTGGTACACCACCCTGCTCGCGATACGCACCGAACTCTGCCCGCCGCTGCGGGAGCACCTCGAGGTCGACACCCTGGTGGTCGGCGCGGGGATGGCCGGCCTGATGGCGGCCCATCGCCTGGCGGCGGCGGGGCGCCGCGTGGCGGTGATGGACCGGAACATCTGCGGCGGGAGTTCCACCGGCAAGAGCGCCGGCTTCCTGACCCCCGACTCCGAGCTCGAGCTCTCCCAGATCGTCCGCCGCTACGGCCGGGACCGCGCCCGCGACCTCTGGGACGCGCCGGTCCGCGGCATCGAGCTGATCCGGGCCGCGGCCCGGGAACACGACATCACCTGCGACCTGCTCAAGGCCGACAGCCTTTACGTGGGCAACGGCACCTCGGGCTGGCGCGCCGCCCGCGAGGAGGTCGACGCCCGGCGGGAGCTGGGCTACCCCCAGCGGCAGTATTCGGCGGCAGAGCTTCCGTCGGTGCTGGGCTCGGGCGCCTACGCCGGCGGGGTCCGCTACCCGGACTGCTACGGGATCAACGCGCTCCTCTTTGCGCAGGGGATGAAGCGCGCCCTGCTCGCGGCAGGCGTCCGGGTCTTCGAGAGCACCGAGGCGCTCCGGCTCGACGGGCACACGGTCCACACCCACCTGGGCTCGGTGACCGCCGACGAGATCCTCTTCTGCATCGACAAGGTCGACCCCGCGCTCACTCCCTACGCGGCGGACATCTTCCACGCTCAAACCTTCCTCGCCATCAGCGAGCCGCTGGGCGACGCCGACGTCCGCCGGCTCTTTCCCGAGGAGCCGCTCCAGTGCTGGGACTCCGACCTGGTCTACAGCTACTGGCGCCTGACGGGCGACCAGCGCCTCCTGCTGGGCGGCGGCAGCGCGCTCACCACCTTCGCGCTCCACACCGTCACCTCCAAGCGCGTCATCCTCCGGGTCATCCGCGACTTCAAGGCCCGGTTCCCCTTCCTCCACCGGCTCAACTTCATCCAGTACTGGCCCGGGCTCATCGACACCACACGCGACCTCCTGCCCACGGTGCTGCGCGACGAACGCCTCCCCTGGGTCCACTGGGTGCTCGGCTGCGTCGGGCTCCCGTGGGCCGCCTTCTGCGGCGACTTCGCTGCCCGCAACGTGCTCGGCACGGCCGGCGAGGACGACGCCCGGTACTACCGCTACTTCTCGGCCCAGCGCCCGTTCTTTCTGCCGCTGTGGACCGAGCGCCTGCTCGGCAAGCCGCTGGTCTTCTCGCTCAACAACGGGTGGGCCAAGTACTACCAGGTGGACCGGCACGTCCGGATG
Source organism: Gemmatimonadales bacterium (assembly GCA_035934835.1). Lineage (GTDB taxonomy): Bacteria > Gemmatimonadota > Gemmatimonadetes > Gemmatimonadales > GWC2-71-9 > CAMLHU01. The sequence continues at coordinate 2,560 of DASYXP010000015.1, forward strand.
GCGGAACAGGCGCGGGAGTTCTGAGCTGGTGAACAGTCAACAGTGAACAGTGAAGAGTGAAAGAGAACTGCCTCGTCCATCGGTCCTCCCGTTCACTGTTCACCGTTCACCCCCTCACGCTCCCAGCACCACCCGGGCCTGCGCCGCGTGCTCATTGTCCACCACCAGGCGCACCTCGGCCAGCAGGTTGAGGGAGGGCAGCATCCCGCCGGCGTTGTCCCGGACGATGAGCGCGCGGATCCCGTTGGCGTCGAGCACCGCGCGATCGACCTCGGCCTCCACTTCCGTGGGGTACTTCCGGATCGTCACCACGTCAGGCGAGCCCGAAGGCGCGGACCGGGAAGGTGCCGAAGCCCTTCACCTTGGCCGGCACCGCGAAGAACCGGCTCCCCCGGTCCGGCAGCGCGCCGAGCCCGGTGAGGTGCTCCACGATAGGGATCCCGGCGCCGAGGAGCGTCGAGTGCACCGGGCGCGAGTTGGCGGCCGTGTCGTCGATGTTGTGGGAATCGATCCCCACCAGCCGGACGCCGGCCGATGCCAGCCGTTCGGCGAGCGCCGCGGTGAGGAATGGATGTCCCTCGAAGTACCGCTCGGTGCGCCAGTGCCGGTCCCACCCGGTGTGGAAGAGCACGGCCGAGCCGTGCAACTCAGCATCATCGAATGGCGCGACATCGATCGCGGTGCCGCTCGCGGCACGCGACCCGTCACCCACTCGCTCCCCGTCTCCCGGCGCGCGTACCACCAGGCACTCCACATCCGCCAGCGACTCCAGCGACAGCTCGCTCAGGTCCTTCCCATCCGCGTAGCGGTGGAAGGGTGAGTCGACGTACGTCCCGGTGTTGGCCACCATCGAGATCTGGCCGATCTGGAACTCCGTGCCGGCGGCGTACCGCGCGCGGGAATGCTCCCGGCTCAGGTAGTCACAGATGAGCGGGGCGGGGAGGCCCTTGTAGGTGACCATCCCGTGCTCGACCGTGTGGCTCACGTCGATGAAGCGGCGCATCGGTGGTCCTTATCCATAGAATGTTCCCTCGCGCCGGTCTCGCGTCCTTCCCGAGCGAAGCGAGGGACCTATTCCGCCGCCCCCGGTGCTCGGCCACCGTCGTCGAAAGCGCGCCGATCAGGTCCCTCGCTACGCTCGGGAGGGTTCCGATCCCTCACCGAGGCACGGCCCCACTGTTCATAGCAGCTCGGACACCTTGTTGAGCCGACCCTCGGCAAAGCGCGCCGGCGAGAGCGCTGATACGTCGAGTGTCGACGCCCGGCCGTCGCAGATGATCTCGGCGAGCAGCTGCCCCAGGGCCGGTGAGTGCATCACGCCGTGGCCCGAGGACCCGTTCACAAGGTACAGGTTGGGACACCCCGGCGCCGGGCCCAGGATGGCGTGCTTGTCGGGCGACATCTCGTAGAGGCCCGCCCAGCTGGCCGCCCGGTCCACCGGCACTTCCCGGAGCGCCGGCACCCGCGCGGCGGTCTTCCTGAGCACCTCGGCCACCCAGTCGTCGTCGACCCGGGTGTCGAATGGCGCCCCCACCACGCCGGGCGTCGGCCAGAGCAGGAGCACCCGCCCGTCGCGGACGCGCAGGTGGTAGCCGTCCCCGGCAAAGATCGTCATCGGCATCGAGGCGGGGAGGAGCTCGCAGGGCACCGTGGCGGCCACCTGGCGGCGGAGCGGCTCGACCGGAAGCGTCACCCCGGCCATCTCGGCCAACCGGGCGGCCCACGCACCCGCCGCATTCACCACGGCCCCCGCGCCGATCGTGCCGCGACCAGTCACAACACCGGTGATCCGTCCGTCGGGGCCGCGCTCAAGCGCCGAGACGGTGGTGTCCCAATCCACCCGCACCCCGCGGCGCCGGGCGGAGGACAGGTAGCCCTCGAGGATCTGGAGCGGCCGGATGAAGCCGTCCGTCGGGCAGAAGACGCCGCCCGCGATATCGGCCGAGGCGAGCGCCGGGTTGAGCCGGAGCGCTTCGTCCGGAGTCACTTCGCGCGCCTCGGCCAGCCCTTCCGCGTGCTGGACCGCGAGTCCCTCGCGCAGGATATCCTGTTCCCGGGCGTTGGCCGAGAGCCAGAGGTAGCCGGCCTGGTGGTACCCCGGGTCGGCGCCGACCTCGTCGCGAAAGGCCAAAAGCTTCCGTCGAGCCAGCAGCGAGAGCCGGACGTTGATGGCGGTGCCGTACTGCGCCCGGAACCCGCCGGTGGCGCGGCCGGTGCTCCCTGCGCCCGGGGCGGGGCCACGGTCGAGCACCAGGATATCCCGCACGCCGCGCTCGGCCAGGTGATGGGCCACGCTCGCACCCATCACCCCCCCGCCGACCACCACCACGTCGGCGCGGTTCACGCGGCGACGATGCGTTCGGGGTGTCGGAAGCTCTTGGACCCAAGCGCATTGTCGCCCGGGTCGGGGAGGAACGTCGGCATCTGCTCTACCGGCCAGGTCTCGCTGCCCCGCCCGTCGTCGCAGACCATGAGATCGCCGTGGAAGCGACGGGTCGACGCGAGATCGTCGACGAAGCACGCGAAGTGGAGCGGGCAGCCGGGCATCGGGTCGTGGAGGCTAAGGGTGAGCGCCGGGAGTCGAGCCGGTCCGGGCGCAAGTGACTGCTGGCAATGGTCGAGGCCGGTGCGAGTCCAGCGGCGAATAGGCACGGCGCGCGAAATGAGGCTGGTCCGAGCGCAGCTGAAGCGGGAATGTCCGCATGACAACGGCACGTCCGATGACCGTCAATCCGCCCGCGATGAGGCGCGTGATGGGGACGGTCCCGGCCTTCCCGCGCCCCCCAGGAACTCCCGCATCGCCCGCTCGACCTCCGGCTCGTTGGCATAGAACACGTAGTGGTTGGAGCCGTGCAGCTCGATCACCTGCGCGCCGCGGAGCCCGCTCCGGACCCCGGCCCGCTCGGTGGCCGCCCACGCCTGCAGTCCGGCGGTGAAGCGGCGGGCCGAGTCGCGCTGGGCGGAGTCGAGCCCGGCCCAGCGGGGGAAGAACGGCGGTGCTGAGTCGACCACGTTGTAGATGACCAGCGCGGGGGCGCGGACCTTGGTGTAGTCCGGATGCCCGCACCCGGCCAGCACCTGGGAGTCGATGGACGCAGGCGTCACATCGGCCAGAATGTGGCCGGAGGGCGCGTAGCGGGCGATGGCCCGGAGCTGCGCCTCGGGGATGTTCATCCCGAAGGTGCGGAGCGTGTAGGCCTGCACCGCCGCCGGCGACGCCGAGTCCGCCGCGGTCATCGGTTGCTGGGGGAAGTACCTGCCCAGCTGGCCGGCCTGGCTGTGGTCGTAGGCCGCGTCGAAGTACACCAGGCGGGAGACGCGCTCCGGATAGGCGCCCGCGAACGCCGTGAGCTCATCTCCCGCGATCGAGTGCCCCACAAGCGCCACGCTCCCGAGCCCCAGGGAGTCGAGCACGGCCTTGTCATCGGCGACGCGCGTGGCAAGATCGTACCCCGACGGCGGCTGGCTCGACGCCCCGTACCCTCGGCGCGTGATGGCCAGTACGTGGAAATGGTCGGTGAACCGGGGCGCGAAGTCATCGAAGCCGTGCGCCACGTCCTGGAGCCCCGACAGGAACACGAGCGGCGGCCCCGAGCCGCCCCAGTCGAGCACTTCGAGCCGGACACCCGGCGCCACCGTCACCATCGAGACGCGGTGGGGAGAGGTGTCGGTCCACGGCGTGGCGACGGGCGCCGTCCGGCATCCTGCCAGCAGGGCGATGCCGAGCGACCAGCGGACAGACCGATGTCGGGTCATCTGTCGAACCTCGTGAACGTTAGGGCGTGGTCCGCCACCACAGCGAGGGCCGCATGTGAGAGTACGAAGGTGCCGCGGGAGTGGCCTGCGTCGATGGCGTTCCCCGCCGGACGATCCGTTCCTTCCGCTCGACCGTCACATCGTTGAAGTCGGCGCCAGCGCGGGCTAGGATTGGACTCCATCGGACCTGCGACCGACATCCCCCCGGCCGACCCGCTCGCACGTGTTCGTTGCAGGCCGGATCGAAAGCGTCGGGTCGCCCCCTCACACACTGATGGAGGGAATTCTCCTTGACCGCCGTGCGCAGCGCGTGGCTCGACAGAGTGCCAACGGTCGTGATGATCGTGCTGTGGCTCGCGTCGCTCGGTTGGAGCGGCGTGTGGCTCTGGCAACTGCTGGCCAAGTCGGGCGTCTACATCGGGCCGGGGATCATGTTCGCGGTCTGGCTCGTGCCCATGCTCCCGCTGTTCCTCCTGACGGCCTTCTGGCTGCGCAGGCGGGGCGGGGCCAGTTTCTGGCTGCCGGGCGCGCTGGTCGGCGTCGGCCTGCTCCTCTTCGTTCTTCCCTACCGCCTCGCCATCGCGCCGCCGGTGCTGTATGGCTTGATGGCGGTGCTCACGCTCGTGCCCGTTGCCTCCACCGTCGCAGCGATCCGCCTGGTGGCCAGGGCGGGCACGTCCGACGTGCGAGGTGGGAGCCCGGCCGCCTGATGTGAATGCGCCACCGCCCGTCCTCACCACGCACGACCCCTCACACCCGATCCTTGCCCCCCGCCGACCCCCTCCATTCGGAGAGGGGGCCGGGGTTCCCTAGCGCCCCCCCGCCGGCAGGTGCGTCAGCAGGTAGCGCGTGAGCAGCGAGTAGATGTGCAGTGTGGTCCCCGCCCCTTCGCAGATGCAGTGGCTCCGGTTCGGGTACTCCATGAAGTCGATCGGCTTGTCGAGCGCGATGAGCCGGTTGAGGAGCCGCTGCGAGCCCTGGAAGTGCACGTTGTCGTCGCCGGAGCCGTGCACCAGGAGGAGCGAACCCTTGAGCCCCTGCGCCTGGTAGATGGCCGAGGCGGAGTCGTACGCCGCACCGTCGACCTGGGGGAGCCCCATGTAGCGTTCCTGGTAGATCGTGTCGTAGAGCCGTTCGTCGGGCACCGGCGCCACGCTCATCCCCACCTGGTACACGTCGGGATAGCGGAACATCGCCTGCAGGGTGCTTGAGCCGCCGCCGCTCCACCCCCAGATGGCCACCCGGCTCGGGTCGACGTACGACCGGGTCCGTGCCAGCACCCGGACCGCGTCCGCCTGTTCCGCGCTCGAGAGGACGCCGATCTGCTTGTAGACCACCTTCCGCCAGGCGCGCCCCTTGGGTGCCGGCGTGCCGCGGTTGTCGACGCTCGCCACGAGGTATCCCTGGTCGGCGATCATCTGGTACCAGATCCGCGCTGACCCCATCCAGGCGTCGCGCACGGTCTGGCCGGCGGGTTCCCCGTAGACGTACATCAGGATCGGGTACTTCTTCGTCGAGTCGAAGCTGGCCGGCTTGATCATCCACCCGTCGAGGGTGGCGCCGTCGCTGAGTGCCACCTTGAACGGCTCGACCGGCTGCCGGACCCACGGCCGGACCTTCTCGGCCAGCGCGGTGTTGGGCGCCAGTGGGCGCACGACGTTGTGGTTCGGCAGCCCCACCAGCTCGGTGCCGCCGGGGGAGTCGTAGGTGGACCAGCTGTGGAACGCCCATTTCGCGTCGGGGGAGAGCGAATAGAAGTGCGTCCCGGCCTCGTTGGCGGGGGTCACCCGCTCGGCCTTCCCCTTCCCGTTGAGCCGGGAGCGGTAGAGATAGGCCTGGGTGGCGTTGTCGGGGGAGGCCAGGTAGTAGAGCCATCCTCCCGCCTCGTCGAGCGCCGCGACCCGGATGACGTCGAAGTCTCCCTTGGTGACCAGTTGCGCCGACCCGTCCTTGCGGGAGACGAGATAGGCGTGGCGCCAGCCGTCGCGCTCGCTGGTCCAGAGGAAGCGCTGGCCGTCCTTGAGCCACGGCACGTCACCCTCAAGGTCCACCCAGGCGCTGTCGCGCTCGGTCATCACGGCCCGGACGGCCCCGCTGGCGGCGTCGGCCAGCTCAAGCGCGTCGTCGTGCTGGATCCGGTCGACCCGCTGGAGCAGCAGCTCCTTCGGGCCGGCCCACTCCATCCAGGGGAGGTAGTTGTCGCGCGGGTCGCCAGGGACCTGGAGCCAGGTCGTGGTGCCGGTCCCGTCGGCGTTGAGCACGCCGGCCGTGACCGCCGAGTTGGTGGTGCCGGCCTTGGGGTACTGGATCGGGATCACGTACGGGTAGAGCGAATCGGTGTCGTTGATGAGCAGGAAGGTCCGCACCCCGGTCATGTCGAAGTGCCAGAAGGCGATCCGCGTGCCGTCGGGCGACCAGCGGAAGCCGTCGCGCAGGCCGAACTCCTCCTCGTACACCCAGTCGCTCATCCCGTTGACGTGCAGGGAATCGGCGCCGGTGGTGAGCCGGGTGATGGTGCCGTCGCCCAGGCGCTCGACGTAGAGGTCGCCCTTGCGCACGTACGCCACACGGTCGCCCTGGGGGGAGAACTTGGCGTACATCAGCGTCGAGGGTGGCCCGTCACCGCCGAGCTTGCGCAGCGTGTGGGCGGTGCGGTCGAGCACCCAGTAGTCGCCCCGGGTGTTCTGGCGCCAGACCCGCCGGGTGTTGGTGAAGACGAGGAGCTTGCTCCCGTCGGCGGACCAGGCGTAGTCGTCGATGCCGAGGGGGGTGGAGTCCCCGGCCGGCGTCAACTCCTTGGCCGATACCAGCACGCTCCGCTCGCCGGAGGCGGTGGCGTAGCGCACGATGTCGTACGCACCGGAGTCCGTGGCCGACTTCTCAAGCGTGGTGTAGGCCGCGCCCCGGTCGATCCAGCGCGCCGGGCCGAAGCGCTGGGGCGCGAACTCGGCGGAGGCGAAGATCCGGTGGAGCGTGGCGCTGACGGTGTCGGGGAGCTGGGCGGAAAGGGTGGACGCAGAGAGGGCCAGCAGGAGGCTGGCGAAGGCACGGCGACGCATGCGGACTCCGGGAACGGGGCGGGTCAGTCTTCGAGGCGGTGGCCGCCCGTGCCGCGGCGCCGGGCGCCGCCTTCGCGGCGGTCGGTGCCGAATGCGCGGTGGGCCCATCCTTCGACGCTGCCGCCGAAGACGAGCGTGATCAGCGTGAGCGCCAGTCCGGCGGTGCCGGACATCCAGTGACCGCCGCCGTAGGCCGCGCCGAGCATTGCGGCGACCCACACGGTGGCGGCACTGGTGAGGCCGCGGACCTCGCCCTGGGCGTGGATGATGACGCCGGCGCCCAGGAATCCGATGCCGGTGATCAGGCCCTGGATGACGCGGCTGACGGCGTCGACGTCGCTCTGCCCGGCGTCGTGGGCGAGCTCCGAGGAGACGATCACGATCACGGCCGCGCCCAGCGTGACGAGGGCGTGGGTGCGAAGGCCCGCAGGCTTCCCGCGGAGGTCGCGGTTGATCCCGAGGATCGCACCGGCCAGCGCAGCGGCGCCGAGGCGGAGCAGGATGTCGTCAGGGGCGAGGGTAAGGGGAACCATCGTGGGTACTAAGGTGCAGCGGGTCAGGCCGGACGGCAATGGCGAACAGGTCGCGTGAACGGCCGGTGGGTCAGGGGTGCAGGGCCGCCGCCGATCGGCTCGTCATTCGCCCACCCACTCGAGTTCCAGGGTGCCGTGCGGCGAGGTCTCGGCCCAACGTCGCCGGAGCGATCCGTACACGGTCCGCAGCTGCTCCACCAGCGGTTCGGGGAGCTCCGGCGCCCGGATGCCGCTCCGTCGCGCCGCCACGCCCGCGCTGACCTCGAAGTTGAACCCTTCGATCGACAGCGCCTGCCCGAACGACTCCCGCGCCAGCACCCCCGCCACGGCGTCGGCGAGCACGACCTCCTCGGCGGTGCTGGCCCCCGGCGCGATGTGCAGATGACCGATGGCGGCACCATCGGACGCAAGCCCGAAGAACCCGCGCCGCAGGCCGAGCTCGGATTCGACGGCGTAGAGCGCCAGGTCGTGCGCCGGCCCGAAGCCGTCTGCAGGTCCGAGTGGAAGCTGGACCGTGCCGCCGGGGGAACGGAGGAGGACGAGCTCCGCCGTCCCGTCGCCGTTCCGGCTCAGCCGGATCGTGAGGCTCATCGGGGCGCCGGCTCCTCGCCCCAGATGACCCGCGGGTCGTCCGAGGCAAAGGCGTTGACGTGGACCATCCAGTTGAACACGATCGGGAGGAACCGGCCACCCGCGGCGTCGCAGGCCGCCGACGTGGCGATCGGGCTGTGGGGCCCGAAGACCGGCGCGCCGTCGCGCCGCTCCCGCCAGCGCGCGCCGGCGCCGCGCGGCGGGACGCACCAGTTGACGTGCTCGTGCCAGTGGGTGAGCGAGAGCGGCACCCGGGCGTCGAGGGCGGAGTCGGAGAGGTACCTCGGCGCGGTGTACATCACGCCGACGAGCGTGAGGCCGCCGTCGGCGTCCTTGCGATACAGGAGCGAGGTCGGGTGCTCCGGGTCGAAGGTGAGCCGGGCCTCGAGGCCGTACATCAGGTTGGTATAGTGGTAGACCGGCTGCGGCACCTCGGGGTGGAACGGCCGGAAGCCGTCGGCGAGCGCGGTGTCGACGCTCCGGTATCGGGCCAGCTCGCGGCGGATCAGGGCCACGAGTGCGGCACCGCGGGCGGAATCTGCCGCCGAGGCGGGCCGGGGCGCCGTCATCCGCATGTGCGTATCCGCCATCGGGTGGGCCATGCTCTCCATTGCCGCGGCGCTCATCGCCGTGTCCTGCGCCACCGGCACCTGGGCGCCGCATGGCATCGCGAGCGCCACGGAGAGTGCCAGCGCCGGCCGGATCACCATCCGACGCTCTTCCAGGAGGCGGCCAGGACGCCGTCGAGGTCGTTGAACTTGACCGCCCTCGGGTTGGCCGGCATCCCCGGCACGTCCAGGGTGCTGAGCGCGCCGACCGCGTGGATCCGCAAGTGCGCCACCCGGCCGCCGCCGAGGTCGATCGCCACCGGGATGTAGTTCTCGAAGTCGGCGGGGACGCCGCTCGCGGCGACCCGCAGGTGGACGGTGTAGCTGCCGTCCGGCTGGGCGTCGGCCTTCCAGGCGGTCTGGTAGGCGGGGAGTGCCGTGCCGTCGTAGTACTCCCGGAAGAACCAGTCCAGCGGGATCCCGAGGTGGCGCTCGAAGAGGTGCTGGAAGTCGGCGGTGGACGCGCGGCCGCCGTGGTAGGCCGAGTAGAAGCTCTGCATCGTCTGGGTGAACTGGCTCTCGCTCATCGTCCGGAGGTCGAGCATCAGGATCCGGAGCATGTGGGCCATCCACGCGCCCTTCTCGTACACCAGCGACTGGTACCCGCTCGGATGGGCGTCGGTCTGGGTGCGATACCCGATGGCCACGGGGCCGGCGTCGGCCACCGCGACGATGTCGTCCCGGTACCGGTCCAGGTAGTCGAAGTAGAGCTTGTTGTCGTGGAAGGCCACCTGCATGAACCAGAGCCCCGAGAACGTGGCCAGCCCCTCGCTCAGCCACTGGTCCCGGTAGGTGGCATAGTCGACGCCGATGCCCCACCACTGGTGGCTCACCTCGTGCGCCCGGAAGAACTGGTCGAACCCCTTCTGGCTCCCGTTGCCCCCCTCGAAGGTGCTCATCGACAGGTCGATCATCCCGGGGAAGGCGAGCCCCTCGCCGTACGGGATGGGCCCGGCATAGAAGCGGTCCACCGGCGGCCCGCCGTACTCGGTGGTGAAGAACTTGAGGGCGTTCTGGATGTCGTGGCCGACGTTCTCGCGTTCCTTCTTGTCCGGCGTGATCACCGCGCTGGAGCCGTCAGCGAACGTGTACTTGATGGCGTGGTCGGAGTAGAGGAAGGTGACCGGCGGGACGCCGGCGTCGGTCAGGTGCGCCTCGGAGAACACCCCGATGTTGAATGCCGCGTTCCGGATCGGGGTGCGGATGACCCACCGGGTCCGGAGCATATGGTCCGGCTCGGCCGTCGAGTCGGTCCGCTCGCCGACGCTCAGGATCGGATACTGCTGCGGCGTGTGGAATGTCACGTCGAATGTGGCATAGTTCCGGTAGTCCGTCGGCACGGGGTACCAGAACGAGGTCGGGTTGACCAGGAACCAGTCACCGAAGCGGTCGATCAGGTCGCCGTGGTACTGCACGCGGACCGTGGCGGTGTCACCCGCCGCAAGCCGCCGGTCGAGCCTGACCCACATCGTCGGGTCGTCCTTGACCTTCCACATGGGGGTCGCGTGGCCGCCGGTGCTGGCCGAATCGCCGACGAGCTTGGAGTAGAGCTCGAGCGGGATCCAGGGGCCCATCGGTCCATCCGGCACGACGGTCAGGTCGGCGCGCGCGTTGAAGGCGAGCGAGCCTCCCGACTCCGGCAGGTCGAGGTCCATCGTGTAGCTGGAAATGGCATCGGTCCGGGTCGTCTCCTTCGGGGCGCCTGCGGCTGTCCCCGAGGCCGGGAATGTGGCCGTCACGTCCATCCAGTGGTACACGCCGGTGTGGGCGGCCTTGCGGAGGATCGATTCCGACTCGACCTGGTCCGGGTCGATCTCCAGCCCCATCGGCGGGCCCTTGTCGGGCTCAACGAAGCCGTAGAAGTATCCGCTCCGTTCGCCATCGAGGAGCGCGCCGAGGAGGCTGGTGGAGTAATGCAAGCGGTCGACGCCGCCGATCACGTCGAGGGCGTCGCCGATCGGCACCTTGTCGGGTCGCTCCGCGTCGGCGCCGAACGTCACGTGCTTCGACACCTCCTCCCACGTCGAGTCCGCAAAGGCGAACACCGCCGAGTGGAACGGGGCGTTGACCAGCGAGTCCCCGCTGCCGAGTGCGGCGCTGAGCCGCGCCCGCTCGACCGGGTCCGGCGCGGTGGCCGCGAACTCGCCGCTGCCGATGAAGAGCAGCGCGACCGTGCGGCCGCCGATCGGCGTGAGCGGGTAGAGCTTCCCGGACGTCAGCTCGAAGACACCGGTGCCGCGGCGCAAGGCGAGGCCGTGTACCTCCCCGGACGTGCCGGGAACGGGTGCCAGCGCCTTGAGCTGGCGGATGACCGTGTCCACCGACGTGGCCACCGGCGCCACCACCGGGACGTCGCGGACCGGGGAGGCCGCCTGCGCCGCGAGGGCGGGCGCGGCGGCGAGGATCAGCGGGAGGAGCGCCAGCGATCGCATCAGAGCTTCACCTTTCGCGTCCAGAGGTCGGCGATGGCCGCGTGGCCCGCCGCGGTCGGGTGGACCCCGTCGAGCGACCAGTACACCGGCGGCGCATCGTGGGTCAGCTCGTCGAACATCTTCTGCAGCGGAAGGAACGCGGCTTCGGCTTCCCGCGCCACCTGCCGGGCGGCCTCCCGGCGCCGGTCGAACTCGGGGAACCAGCTGTCCTTGACCACCCCGGTGCGGAGGACGAACGGCTCGAGCACCACGAACCGCACCTTCGGGAGCGCCCGGCGGGTGCGCGCGAGGAGCGCGGCGTAGCCGTGGGCGTAATCGTCGACCGTGCCGTGGTAGTCGCCACCCAGGGTGTGCCAGTAGTCGTTGACGCCGATGAGGACGCTCAGCACGTCCGGCGCGAGGTCGAGCGTGTCGGCCTGCCAGCGCGCGTCGAGGTCGGGGACGGTGTTCCCGCTCACGCCCCGGTCGAAGAAGCGATAGCCACGTCCTGGGTGCGCCGCGAGCTGGGCGGCGGCGATGAGCAGCGGGTAGCCGTTGCCGAGCGCGGCAGCGCTGTTCGCCGCGGTGACGTCGCGGTCGCGTCCGCAATCGGTGATCGAGTCACCCTGGAAGAGGACCACTGGGCCGGGGCCTGGCGTGCCGGCGGTGGCCGCCAGCCCGGGATCCAGTCGGCGCCCCACCGCCGCGAACGCTGCGGCACTGCCGGCGGCGGCCACGAACCCGCGGCGCGACCACTCGAGTTCCGACTCGCTCATGAGGATGTTCGGCCGCGCTCGGCGCGTTGCCGCCGCGATCGCCCTTCGCGTGTTGTGGTGGCTTGTGACGGAGATATCGGCCAGGAGAACACAAATAGTGCAAAGGCGAGCGGCTGAACGCCACTAGGGAAAACCCTAGTGGCAAGGAATTGGACAGTTGGCCGGACCTGGTGCGTAGTAATACGGAAGCCCGGTCCGCCGACCTGGCGGACCGGGCTTCGTGTAGGGCCGGACCGTCAGCTGCGGGTGACGGTGAACTGACCGCAGGCGGTGTGCTGGATCGTGAGGGTCGAGGTGTTGCCGCCCCGGGTCACCACCACCCTGGTGACGCCCGCGTCGAAGCGCGGCGCCTCGGTGCACGCCGGGTTGAAATGCAGCGGCGTCGGCGTGGTGAGCGCCAGGTCGAACGTCAGGAGCCCGTGGGTCCAGGTCGAGTTGCCGTTCACGGTCCAGTTCCCGGCCGGCAGGGCGGAGTCGGGCTTGATGGTGTTCGCCGTGTCGGCGGTGAAGTGGAACGACCAGGTCCGGTCGTGGGTGGCGGTGTTGCCGTTCGCGAAGGTGAACGTGGTGGTCATGTTGCTGTCGGTCTGCGTGATGGTGCTCGAGTCATGGACCGCCATCCGCGTGCCGCTCATCAGCACCGAACGCACGGCGCCGCTCAGCGTCTTGACCGTGACCCAGCCGTAGTCGGTGAACACCCGCTTGATGGCGCGGTCGGTGACGGTGGGGGTCGGGTCGATGAAGTCGATCGTGCCCTTCAAGGTGTCGGTCTCGAGCGGCGAGCTGAACACACAGCTGGTGAAGCTGATCCGCACCGAGTCCGGCACCGGGTCGCCGTCGGAGTTGGCGGGCGAGGACGGGCTCCGGGTCACGGTGCAGGAGGGCGAACTGAACTGGGGGCCGGCGAGTTCCGCGCCGGCGCTCGCCTGGTACGAGGCGCTGGCGCCGGTGGTGGTGGCGCCCGCCGTGCTCACGTTGATGTCGCCGACGACGGCCTCGCCGAGGCTGTCGGCGAGCAGCGCGCTCACGGCGGGGGCGCTCGGGCTCGAGCTCCCGGAGCTGCACGCGGCGGCGCCGAGCGCCGCGAGCCCGGCAAGGGCGTAGAGACGGATGCGGTGGTACATCGATTCCTCCGGCCGGTCAGGGGATGACTTCACAGTGCCGGGCGGACGCGGGCGGGCAGGCGGTGTTAAGGGGTGTTCAGTGAGGCACGCCATATATGGAAGGCGGCGCGTGTGACCTGCGTCACATTCGCGGGGGTCACGCCCCTGGTCAGGTCGCGTCGCGACCCAGCACGAGCGTGGCCAGGAGCAGCGCCAGGCCGACGAGCATCGTCCACCGGCCGAGCCGACGCCCGCGCCGCCACGGCATCCTCCGCTGGCGGCGCGCCCCGGGACCGGCTAGGTGCCGGGCGCCAGGCGGCGCAGGTCCGCCAGCATCCGGTCGGGGTCCTGCGGACTGAGGAGCACGGAGTACTTCTGCGTGGTCGGGATGTAGAGCGCGCGCCGGCGGGCGGTCAGGTAGAGCAGGGCCTTTTCGCCGTCGGCCAGACGGAACCACCCCGACTGGTAGGATGGCAGCGCCGTACCCATCGTGCGCGACACCGGCTTGAGGCCCGGCTCGGCGGCGAGGTCCACGATGCGCGCCGCGCCGCCGCGGATGTCCGACAGCGGGATCCGGCTCCCCCAGATGTCGCCGTGGAAGGCGAGTCCCGCGTTGGAGAGCTCGAAGCTCGCGTTGTGCGAGCCGTAGATGGTGTAGCCGAGGGTGCCGACGGCGCCCGCGACGAGCAGGATGATCGGGACCAGGATCCACGCCGCTCGGGCGCCGGCGGCAGGGATCATCGCGTAGACGGTGGGGTTCACTTCGCCTCCGGCCCTTCGAGGGTCACGTCGAGGTCGTGGAGCAGTCCGTCCTTGAGGTCGTAGAACCAGCCGTGGATGGCGAGCGGCTTCCCCGCGGCCCACGCGCCCCGCACGGTGGGGGTGTCGGCCACCGACCGGACCTGGGCGGCTACG
>DASYXP010000066.1:0-7167 GCA_035934835.1 Gemmatimonadales bacterium
CACCACCCCGGTCCGCGCGGAGGTGCTGGAGGCGATGCTGCCGTACCTGCGCCCGGAGGTGTTCGGCAATCCCTCGAGCGCCCACCGGTTCGGCCGAAGCGCGCGCGCCGGGGTCGAAGCGGCCAAGAAGCAGGTGGCGGCGGCGGTCGGCGCGGAGCCGAACCAGGTCATCTTCACGAGCGGCGGCACCGAGGCCGACAACCTGGCCGTCATCGGCGGCGCACTCGCGGCCAAGGCGGCGGGGCGGAAGCTCCGCGCGGCGGTCGAGTCCACCGCCCACAAGGCGATCCTCGCCGCGGCCCATGCGGTGGTGCACCTCGGCGGGGAGGAGGAGCTCCTTCCGGTCGATGGCAACGGACAGCTCGACCTGGCGGCGGTGGACGCGGCGCTCTCCCGCGGCCCGGGCGTGCTCTCCGTGATGTGGGTCAACAATGAGACCGGCGCCATCCAGCCGGTCGCGGAGATCGGCGCGCGATGTCGGGCGGCGGGCGTCACCTTCCACATCGACGGCGTGCAGGCGTTCGGCAAGGTGGCCTTCGCCTTCCGCGACCTCCCCGTCGACCTCCTCACCATCTCCGGCCACAAGATCGGCGCCCCCAAGGGGATCGGCGCCCTGCTCGTCAGGGACCGCCACGCGATCGAGGCCATCATCCACGGCGGCGGCCAGCAGTTCGGGCTCCGGCCGGGGACCGAGAACGTCCCCGGCATCGTGGCGCTGGGCCGCGCGGCGGAACTCACCGCGGCAGACGGGGTGGCGGAATCGCGTCGGATCGGGGGCCTCCGCGACCGGCTCTGGGCCGGGATCCACGCCGCGGTCGGTGATGCAGTCCTCCACGGCGGCGGCGGGCCCCGCGCTCACCATGTGCTGAGCGTCGGCATCCCCGGCGCCGACAGCGAGACGCTCCTGATGCACCTCGACCTCGCGGGCATCGCGGTCTCGGCGGGGTCCGCCTGCTCCACCGGCGCCGTCGAGCCCTCACACGTCCTTGTGGCGATGGGCGTCCCCCACGACCTGGCCGTCGGCACCATCCGGATGAGCCTGGGCCACGAAACGACCGAGGCGGACATCGACCGGGTGCTCGCGACCTTCCCCGGCGTGGTGGAGAAGGTACGGAAGCTGGCTGGGGCGCTGGGCCGTGCCTGAGCCCTCGGGCACGCGTCCGCGGGTGCTCGTCGCGATGTCCGGCGGGGTCGACAGCTCCGTCGCCGCGGCGCGCCTGGTCGAGGAGGGCTATGACGTGATCGGCGCCACGATGAAGCTGTTCTGCTACGGCGACTCGGTGCCCGACCGCCCGTGCTGCTCCCTCGACTCGATCAGCGACGCGCGCGCGGTGGCCCACCGGCTGGGCATCCCGCACTACGTGCTCAACCTCGAAGACCGCTTCGACCTCCACGTCATCCAGAACTTCGTGAGCGAATACGGCCGCGGCCGCACCCCGATCCCGTGCGTCCGCTGCAATTCCTTCACCAAGTTCCGCGACCTGCTGGCCCACGCCGACTCGCTCGACTGCCAGTATCTCGCGACGGGCCATTACGCCAACGCCCGCGACGGCGCGCTCTACCGCGGCGATGACGCGTCGAAGGACCAGACCTACTTCCTCTGGGGCATCGAACGGGCGGTGGTGGCGCGGATGCTGACGCCGGTCGGCGGGCTCACCAAGGCGGAGACCCGCGCCTACGCCCGCCGCCTCGGGCTCGAGACCGCCGAAAAGCCGGAGTCGGTCGAGATCTGCTTCGTGCCCGACGACGACTACGTGAGCGTGCTGGAACAGCACCTCCCCGCCGACGCACCGGCGCTCACCCCCGGGCCGTTGGTCACCGTCGCGGGGGACGTGGTCGGCGAGCACCGGGGCTACGCCCGCTACACCATCGGCCAGCGACGCGGCCTCCCCGGCGGCGCGGGCGCGCCCCGTTACGTGGTGGCCATCCGCCCGGATTCACGCGAAGTGGTCATCGGCGGGGAGGAGGACCTGGCCGGCCACCGGGTGGTGCTGGAGGAGGTCAACTGGCTCGCCCGGCCCCTCGCGGCGGGCGAGAGCTGCGGCGTCCAGGTCCGCTACCGCGCCCCGGCCACGCCGGCCACGGTCATCGCCCGGACCGGCGACTCGATCACCCTCGCGCTCGCGACCCCGGTTCGCGCCATCACCCCGGGGCAGTCCGGCGTGCTCTACGGCGCCGGCCAGCAGCTCCTCGGCGGCGGCGTGATCGCCTGATGCGCGAGCTCGCGATCCGCTGGGCGGTGACCGCCGCCGCGCTCTTCCTGGCCGTCGCGATCGTCCCGGGGCTCCACTTCGACACCAGCGACGGTGGCATCCTCCGGCTCTTCCTCGTCGCGGCGGTGTTCGGCATCGTGAACGCGGTGCTCAAGCCGTTGCTGTCGGTCCTGACCTGCCCGCTCATCCTCCTCACCTTCGGCCTCTTCACCCTGGTGGTCAACGCCCTCCTGCTCGAGGTCACCGGGTGGCTCTCGACCCGCTGGGGGCTCGGGTTCAGCGTGGCCGGGTTCTGGCCCGCGTTCTGGGGTGGCCTCGTGGTGGGCATCAGCTCGGCCCTGCTCCTGGCCGCCACCCGCCCCCGGCGCCGCCCCCCGGAGGTCGAGATCCACACGCTCGATTGACGTTCACGGGCCTGTTACAATGCCCGGGTAGCTTTCCCGCATGACCGATTCCGCCGCCCCCGCCCGCCCCCGCCCCACGGCGCCGGACCTCCACCACCCGTCCCTCTACATCAACCGCGAACTGTCGTGGCTGGAGTTCAACCGCCGCGTGCTGCACCAGGCACTCGACGTCCGGACGCCCCTGCTCGAGCGCCTGAAGTTCCTGGCCATCTACGCCAGCAACCTCGACGAGTTCTTCCAGGTGCGGGTCTCGGGGCTCAAGCAGCAGCTGGCCGCCGGCGTCGTGGAGCGGCCCGCGGACGGGATGACCCCGGAAGACCAGCTCAAGGTCATCGGCCGGACGGTCCGCGAACTGCAGGCCCGCGCCGACGCCTGCCTGGTGGAGGACCTCCTGCCGGCGCTCGCGGCCCGCGGCGTGGAACTGCTGGACGTGACGGCCGTGTCGCCGGAGGAGCGGGAGGCGCTCGACCGGTGGTACGGAGCGAACGTGTTCCCGGTGCTCACGCCGCTCGCGGTCGATCCGGCGCACCCCTTTCCCCACATCTCCAACCTGTCGCTCTCCCTGGCGGTGATGCTCCGGAGCGACCGGGGCGACGAGCGCTTCGCCCGGGTCAAGGTGCCGCGGCTCCTGCCGCGCTGGGTGCCCCTCGGCGATGGGCATCGCTTCGTGCCGCTGGAACAGGTGATCGGCGCCAACCTGGAGGCGCTCTTCCCCGGCGTCGAGATCATCGGGTGGTCCACCTTCCGGGTGACCCGCAACACCGACGTGCAGATCGACCCCGAGGAGGCGGAGGACCTGCTGAGCCTCATCCAGGAGGAGTTGCGCAACCGGCGGTTCGGCGAAGTGACGCGGGTGGAGGTGAGCCCCCGCACGCCGGTCGCCATCCGGCAGATGCTGCTCGATGAACTGGCCGAGGAGGCGCCGGCCTGGCTGGGCGGCGAGGACATCTATGAGGTGCGGGGCATCATGGCAGCCGGCGACCTCCTGGGCCTCGCCGGCATCGAGGTGCCGGAGCTGCGCGACCCGGCCTTCCACCCGGGCACCCCGCCCCGCCTCGCCGCCGCGCGGACGGTGTTCGAGGCCCTCCGGGAGGGCGATGTCCTGGCGCACCATCCGTATGACAGCTTTGCCACCACCGTCGAGCGTTTCATCCGCGAGGCCACCGAGGACCCCGACGTAGTGGCCCTCAAGCTTACGCTCTACCGCACCGGGGCCGACGCCGGCATCGCGCGGGCGCTGCAGCACGCCGCCGAGCGCGGCAAGCAGGTGGCGGTGCTGATCGAGCTCCAGGCGCGGTTCGACGAGGAGAACAACATCACCTGGGCCCGCCGGCTGGAGGACGCCGGCGTGCATGTGAGCTACGGCGTGGCGGGGCTCAAGACCCACACGAAGGTGATGCTCGTGGTGCGGCGCGAAGGCGACCAGATGCGACGCTACGTGCACATCGGCACCGGCAACTACAACCCGAAGACGGCGCGGCTCTATACCGACTTCGGGCTCTTCTCGGCCGATCCCGAGCTCGCCGCCGACCTGACCGACCTCTTCAACGTGCTGACGGGCTTTGCCCAGCCGGCGGCGTACCGCAAGCTCATCGTGGCGCCGCGCGGGATGCGCGAGCGATTCCTGGCGCTCATCCGCCGCGAGGCCGGCCACGCGCGTGCCGGCCGGCCGGCGCGGATCGTCGCCAAGATGAACGCGCTGGTCGACCCGGAGGTCATCGCGGCGCTCTATGACGCGTCGGAGGCCGGCGTCCAGGTCGACCTGGTGGTCCGCGGCATCTGCTGCCTGCGCCCCGGACTCCCGGGAGTGAGCGAGCGGATCCGGGTGGTGAGCGTCGTCGGGCGCTTCCTTGAGCACTCCCGCGCATTCCTCTTCCACAATGACGGACAGGACGATGCCTTCATCGGCTCGGCCGACTGGATGCCGCGGAACCTCGACCGCCGGATCGAGGCGGTGGTGCCGGTGACCGACCCCGCACACCGCGCCACGATCCGGCACGTGCTCACGCTGATGCTGGAGGACAACCGCCAGGCGTGGGACCTCGGGCCCGACGGCGACTGGACGCAACGCCATCCCGGCCCCGGCGAACCGGAGCGAGCGGCGCAACGCATATTGATGGAGCAGGCCCGTGAATCGGGAGGCCGGGCGAGCGGCGCGTTCGTCGCGCCTTAGTACCGCATCCCGGTCTGCTCGGCGAGCTGCTGGAGAAGGGCGGTCGCCTCCGGCGTGAGCTCGGTCGGCAGCACCACGTTCACGGTGATGAGCTGGTCCCCCCGCCGTCCCCCCTTTTCCATCCCCAGCCCCTTGACCCGGAAGGTCCGCCCCGGCTGCGTGCCGGCCGGAACCTTGAGCAGCACCTTCTTGCCGTCGAGCGTGCGGACCCGCAGCTGGGTCCCGAACACCGCCTGCGCCAGGTTGACCGGCACCTCGCAGCGCAGGTCGATCCCGTCCCGGGTGAAGAACCGGTCGGGCTCGACCTGGAAGGTCACCACGAGGTCGCCGGTGGCGCCGCCACCAGCCCGCGGCTGGCCCTGTCCCTTGAGGCGCACCTTGGCGCCCGACTCGGTGCCGGCGGGGACAGTGAGCGTCACGCGGCGCTCGGTGCGGACCTCTCCCTGGCCGTGGCAGGTGGGACAGGGCTCGGAGGCGAGCTTCCCCCGGCCGCGGCACCGCGGGCAGGGCCGGCTGACCGCGAAGCCCCCCTGGCCGAAGGTGACCGTGCCCCGGCCGGCGCACTCGGGACAGGTCGTGAGCTTGGCCCCGGGCGCGCCGCCGCTGCCGTGACAGGTGCCGCACGGCTCGTTGACCGCGAGCGACACCGGGACCTTCCCACCCAGCGCCGCCACCCGGAACGGGATCTCGACCAGCGTCTCGATCGCCTCGGCCGGCTCCTCGCGCCGTCCCCGGCCGAAGATCGACGAGAAGATGTCGCCGAGCCCGCCCAGGTCGCCGAACTCGAAACCACCATCGCCACCGTACCCACCGGCGCCGGCCGCCCCACCCCGCGGCGCGCCGCCCGGGCTCGCCCCGCGGCCGCTGAAGGCGCCGTACTTCCGCATCTGGTCGTACTGCTTGCGCTTGGCGGCGTCGGACAGCACGCCGTGCGCCTCGGAGATCTCCTTGAAGCGCTCCGCGGCGGACGGATTGTTGGGATTGGCGTCGGGATGGTACTGCTTGGCGAGGCGCCGATAGGCCTTCTTGATCTCGGCGGCATCGGCGGTGTCGGGAACCCCGAGCACCTGGTAGAGGTCCTTGGACGCCACGTCAGCCCTGGACCGGCTCGCCGTACACCTGCACCCGCGCGGGCCGGAGGAGGAGGCCCTTGAGCCGGTACCCGACCTGGAAGGTCTGCGCCACGAGGTGCGCCTTCGCCGCATCGAGCGCCGGCACCGTGGAGATCGCCTCGTGCTGCGATGGATCGAATGGGGCGCCGGTCGGCTCGATCGACTCGAACCCCGCGGCCGTGAGCTCCTTCCAGAGCTTCTTCTCGGTGAGCACCACGGCCTGGTGGAGCTGGTCCACGCCGTGGCTCTGGCCGCCCCCGGCCGCAAGCCGGTCCATGTCATCGACCACGTCGAGGATCCGGCCGAGGAGCTCGCCCTGCGCCCGCTCGGTCAGCTCGGAACGCTCCCGCGCGGTCCGCTTCCGGAAGTTGTCGTATTCCGCCGCCAGGCGGAGATAGCGGTCGCGTAGTTCGGCCGACTCCGCCTCCAGCCTCGCGACGGCCGACTCCGGCGTTTCCATCGGCAGTCCACCGAGTACCGCCGACTCGGCACCGTCAGCACCCGTCCCGGCGCCGGTCCGGTCCATCGGTCCGCCCGGGCCGTCGTCTGTAAGTTCTTTATTTGCAGCCACTTAGCACGCTCGCTCTGGTCGGTTCGACAGGGTGCATTATAGCACGTTGTGTGCCCGAGTAGGTAGGCCAGAATGGCGGGTCAGAGGACCCGTCGCCAGAGGAGATACATCGCCCATTGCGCCGCGCGCTCACGGATCTCGTCCCGGTCTCCGAAGACGACGTGGCGGACGGTCTCCTCGTGGCCCCGCAGCGACACGGAGAACCAGACCGTCCCGACCGGCTTCTCGTCGGTCCCGCCGCCGGGACCGGCGATGCCGGTGATCGCGATCGCGGCCTCGGTGCCGAACCGCTCCCGCGCGCCGCGCGCCATTGCCCGCGCGACCTCCTCACTCACCGCGCCGTGGCGCTCGATCAGTTCCGCCGGTACGCCGAGCTCGCGGCGCTTGACCGCGTTGTCGTAGGCGATGACGCCGCCCTGGAACACCGTGGAGCTGCCGGGAATGGTCGTGAGGCGCGCGCCGAGCAGCCCCCCGGTGCACGACTCGGCCACCGCGAGCCCGACCCCCGCCGCCCGCAGGGCGTCGAGGAGCACTGCCGCCAGGTCGGCGTCCCCTTCCCCGTAGACGTGAGCGCCACCCCGCGCGCGGATGAGCTCCACGCCGGCCGCGAGCCGACGATCGGCCTCGTCCGCCGGCAGGTCCCACGCCGTGAGCCGGAGGTCGACGCCGGTCACGGCCGGCAGGTAGGCCAGCG